>NZ_JBMNDO010000052.1:52661-54560 GCF_052542855.1 Streptomyces sp. SAS_281 | reverse complement strand
GTCCGGTCGGTACCAGGGCCCGCGGTCCCGGCACCGCCCGGACGGGAGGCTCCCGGCCGGTCGTCCGGAAGGAGGGACGTCGATGAGTACGAAGGACTTCGTCGAGAAGGACTACTACAAGGTTCTCGGCGTCCCCAAGGACGCCACCGACGCCGAGATCAAGAAGGCGTACCGGAAGCTCGCCCGCGAGTTCCACCCGGACGCCAACAAGGGCGACGACAAGGCGGAGGAGCGCTTCAAGGAGATCTCCGAGGCGAATGACGTCCTCGGTGACGCCAAGAGGCGCAAGGAGTACGACGAGGCGCGCGCCCTCTTCGGCAACGGCGGCTTCCGCGCCGGCCCCGGCGGCGCCCAGGGCAACTTCAACTTCGACCTGGGGGACCTCTTCGGAGGCGCTCCGGGCGGGGGCCAGGGCGGCGCCGGCGGTTTCGGCGGCGGCGGCCTCGGTGACGTCTTCGGCGGCCTCTTCAACCGCGGCGGCGGCGCCGGTACGAGGGTGCAGCCGCGGCGCGGCCAGGACATCGAGTCCGAGGTGACGCTGAGCTTCACCGAGGCGGTCGACGGGGCCACGGTCCCGCTCCGGATGTCCAGCCAGGCCCCCTGCAAGGCGTGCTCCGGCACCGGCGACAAGAACGGCACGCCCAGGGTGTGCCCGACCTGCGTCGGCACCGGTCAGGTCTCGCGCGGCAGCGGCGGCGGCTTCTCGCTCACCGACCCGTGCGTGGACTGCAAGGGCCGCGGCCTCATCGCCCAGGACCCCTGCGAGGTCTGCAAGGGCAGCGGCCGGGCCCGCTCCTCGAACACCATGCAGGTGCGCATCCCGGCGGGCGTCTCGGACGGGCAGCGCATCCGGCTGCGCGGCAAGGGCGCCCCGGGCGAGCGCGGCGGACCGGCCGGCGACCTGTACGTCGTGGTCCACGTCGACGCCCACCCGGTCTTCGGCCGCAAGGGCGACAACCTCACCGTCACGGTGCCCGTCACCTTCACGGAGGCGGCGCTCGGCGGCGAGGTGAAGGTGCCGACGCTCGGAGGCCCGTCCGTGACCCTCAAGCTACCCGCCGGTACGCCGAATGGGCGTACGATGCGGGCCCGCGGCAAGGGCGCGGTCCGCAAGGACGGCACGCGGGGCGACCTCCTGGTCACTGTCGAGGTGACCGTGCCCACGGACCTCGGTACCGAGGCCAGGGCCGCGCTGGAGGCATACCGCAAGGCGACCGCGGGGCATGACCCGAGGGCGGAGCTGTTCCAGGCGGCGAAGGGAGCTTGAGGTGGACGGCCGACGGCGTAATCCTTACGAACTGACCGACGAGTCCCCGGTGTACGTGATCTCGATCGCGGCCCAGCTCTCGGGTCTGCATCCGCAGACACTGCGCCAGTACGACCGCCTCGGCCTGGTCTCCCCGGACCGTACGGCCGGACGCGGCCGGCGCTACTCGGCCCGCGACATCGAGCTGTTGCGTACGGTGCAGCAGCTGTCGCAGGACGAGGGCATCAACCTCGCCGGCATCAAGCGCATCATCGAGCTGGAGAACCAGGTCGCGGCGCTCCAGCAGCGCGTCGCCGAACTCTCGGCGGCCGTGGACGGAGCCGCGGCGGCCATGCAGCAGCGCGAGGCCCAGGTCCACGCCTCGTACCGGCGCGACCTGGTCCCGTACCAGGACGTGCAGCAGACCAGCGCCCTGGTGGTCTGGCGCCCCAAGCGCCCCAAGGACTGACCCCGCGCCACGCGGCCCGTCACCCCGGTTCTCCCGGCGTGGCGGGCCGCTTCGCGTATTCCGGCGGTACGGGGCCGGCGGGGCCCTCCGCGAGGCCGGACTGGACGAGGAGGGCGCCGAGGTGGGTGCGGCTGGTGGCGTTGAGGGTGTGCATGAGCTTGGCGATGTGGGCGCGGCAGGTGCG
>NZ_JBMNDO010000052.1:0-52561 GCF_052542855.1 Streptomyces sp. SAS_281 | reverse complement strand
GCTGATGCCGAGTTTCTCGGCGGCGGCCTGGTCGGTGCAGCCGTCGGCCAGGAGGCGGGCGATGCTCTGCTGGACGGCGGTGACGGGGGCGCCGGGGAGTGCGGTGGGGAGGTGCTGGCTGAAGGGTGTGGCTCCGGCCCAGAGCGTTTCGTAGATGGCGGCGAGGGAGCGCACGAGGGCGGGGTGGCGGATCTCCAGGGCGGCGCCGCCGCCGGGGTCGGCGGGGAGGTACGCGACGGTCCGGTCGAAGATGATGAGCCGGTCGACGGCCCGTTCCACGGTACGGACCTCCAGGAGTCCGCTGGGCAGCTGGGCCACGTACTCCTTGAGGCCGGTGCTGTAGCGCGCGGAGTGCTGGTAGATGTGCCGGACGCGGACGCCCCGCGCGACCGTGGGCAGTGTGCCCGACAGCGCGATCTGGAGCTGTTCCGGTGTACGGGTGCTGCCGGGCTGGATGGTCAGGATCTCGTCCCGGGCCTCGTGCGCGGAGCCGTTGATGGACGCCTGGATGGCCGACCGTCCGTGGAGCGTGACGAGGAGGACGGGTTCCCGGTTCGCCGACGCGAGGGGGACGAGGGACTTGGCCAGCAGGTCGACCGTGCGGACCTGGTCGAGGACCTGACGGGCGAGCGGATGCAGCAGGTGCGCCAGGGCGGCCGTGGGCGGTACGGGCCGCAGCCACGCGTCGTCGTGGGGGTCGGCGGTGAGCAGGGCGTGCTCGGCGAGGCAGGGCACTTCCTCGGCGGCGGACCGGTCGATGCGGCCCTGGGCCAGGGCCTGTGTATAGAGGTCCACTGCCGCGTCGCACAGTTCGTCCGTGCCGTGGCGGTGTTCGGTGGGCGGGTTCATCGGGTGGGCTCCGCGAGGCCGGACTGGACGAGGAGGGCGCCGAGGTGGGTGCGGCTGGTGGCGTTGAGGGTGTGCATGAGCTTGGCGATGTGGGCGCGGCAGGTGCGGACGCTGATGCCGAGTTTCTCGGCGGCGGCCTGGTCGGTGCAGCCGTCGGCCAGGAGGCGGGCGATGCTCTGCTGGACGGCGGTGACGGGGGCGCCGGGGAGGGCCGTGGGGAGGGGATCGTCGAAGGGGGTGGCGAGGGCCCAGAGCGTTTCGTAGACGGCGGTCAGATAGCGCACGAGGGCGGGGTGGCGGATCTCCAGGGCGGCGCTGCCGCCGGGGTCGGCGGGCAGGTAGGCGACGGCCCGGTCGAAGACGAGCATGCGGCCCACGCTCTGTTCCATGGTGCGGATCTGGAGCCGGCCGGCCGGGATCTCCGCCAGGTACTCCTTGAGCCGGGGGCTGTAGCGCGCCGAGTGCTGGTAGAGGTGTCGGAGCCGACCGCCCGATGCGAGGACGAACTGCGCGTTCGTCCGGCCCTGGCGCATGTTGTGGACCAGGCGGTTGCCGCCGGGCTGGGCGGTCAGGACTTCCTCCCGGGCCGACCGCGAGGCGTTGTGGAGCGCCGCGCGTATCCGGTCGGCCCCTTCGATCACGGTGACCGAACGGGTCGGGTCCTCGTCGGTCTCCGCGAGCAGCGGCAGCAGGGACCGGGTCAGCTCGGTGGTCAGCCGGAGCCGGGCGTCGATCTCACGGCTGAGAGGGCTGAGCAGTTGACCCAGCACCGCGGACGGCGGCACGGGGCGCAGCCACGCCCCGTCCTGCGGGTCGGGGAGGAGCAGTCCGAGCTCGGTGAGGCAGGGGGCGGGCTCGGTGGCGCTGCGGGCGATGCGTCCGGCGCTGAGGGCCTCGCCGTAGAGGGCGAGGGCGGCTTCGCAGAGTTCTCGTTCGCCGTGGGGGTGCGTCGTCGGCGCGGTCATGACGCAGGGCCCTTCCCGGAGTCCTGTCCCGCGCCCGCGAGGCCGGACTGGACGAGGAGGGCGCCGAGGTGGGTGCGGCTGGTGGCGTTGAGGGTGTGCATGAGTTTGGCGATGTGGGCGCGGCAGGTGCGGACGTTGATGCCGAGTTTCTCGGCGGCGGTCCGGTCGGTGCAGCCGTCGGCCAGGAGGCGGGCGATGCTCTGCTGGACGGCGGTGACGGGGGCGTCGGGGAGGGCGGTGGGGAGGGGATCACCGAGGGGTGTGGAGAGGGCCCAGAGCAGGTCGTACAGCTGCGCCAGGTAGCGGACCAGCCCGGGGTGGCGGATCTCCAGGGCGGCGCTGCGGTCGGGGTTGGCCGGGAGGTACGCGACCTCGCGGTCGAAGATCATCAGGCGGTCGATCGCCCGCTCCGTCGTACGGACCTGGAGGAGGTCCCCGGGCAGTTGGGCCAGATACCCCTTGAGCCCAGGACCGTAGCGTGCCGAGTGCTGGTAGATGTGGCGCAGCCGGACGTTCCGCTTGACGAGCGGCAGCGTGCTGGCCAGGGCCACTCGGAGCATCTCCGGGGAACGGGTGCTGCCGGGCTGGGCGGTGAGGACTTCGTCGTTCGCCTCGCGCAGGGCGGCGTCGATGGCCTCCTGGATGGAGGACTGCCCGGCGACGACCCTGATGGCGAGATCCGGGGGTTCCTCCGCGAGTGCGCTCAGCGTGCCCAGCGTCCTGCCCAGGAGATCGACCGTGCGGACCTGGTCGAGGACCTGACGGGCGAGCGGATGCAGCAGGTGCGCCAGGGCGGCCGTGGGCGCTACGGACCTCAGCCGCGTGTCGTCGCGGGGGTCGGCGGTGAGCAGGGCGTGCTCGGCGAGGCAGGGCACTTCCTCGGCGGCGGACCGGGCGATGCGGCCCTGGGCCAGGGCGTGCGTACAGAGGCCGACCGCCTCCTCGCACAGTGCGTCCACGCCGTGGCCGTGCTCGTGCGGTGCCGTCACCGAGTCGGTTCCACGAGGCCGGACTGGACGAGGAGGGCGCCGAGGTGGGTGCGGCTGGTGGCGTTGAGTGTGTGCATGAGCTTGGCGATGTGGGCGCGGCAGGTGCGGACGCTGATGCCGAGCTTGCGGGCCACGATCTGGTCGGTGTTGCCATCGATGAGGAGGCGGGCGACGCTCAGCTGGGCGGTGGTGATCGGGGTGTCGTGCGCGGGCGGCTGGAGGGGGGAGGTCAGCGGCTTGGCCTGGGCCCACAGCACCTCGTACACCTGGATCAGGTAGCGCACGAGGGCGGGATGGCGGATCTCCAGGGCGATGTCGCGCCGGGGACTGGCCGGGATGAAGGCGACGGTGCGGTCGAAGACGAAGAGGCGCTCGACGGTCTGCTCGATGGTGCGCACCTGGATGCAGCCCGACGGTATGTCGTCCAGGTACGCCTTGATGGCCGGGCTGTACCGGGCCGGGTGCTGGTAGATGTGGCGCAGTGTCACGCCCCGTCCGGCCATGGACAGTGCCCGGTCCAGCGCCTTCCTGAGCTGGTCCACGGGGCGGTTGCCACTGGGCTGGAGGGTCAGGACCTCCTCCCGTGCGCCGTCCGTGGCGTTCTGGATGGCTGCCTCGATCAGCGGAATGCCTTCGAGGACGGTGATGGCGAGGTTGGGGTCGGTGCTGGCGACGGAGGCCAGGGGGGCCAGTGAGTCGGCCAGGGCGGCGGAGAGCCGTATGCGCTCGTGGATCTCCCGGGTGACGGGCTGGAGCAGATGGGCGAGCGCCGCGGACGGAGGGACCGGCCGGATCCAGCCATCGTCCTGGGGATCGGGGTGGACGAGAGCCAACTCGATGAGGCACGGGGCGGGTTCGAGAGCGGAGCGGGGCAGCCGGCCGGCTCCGAGTGCTTCGGTGTACGTCCTGACGCCGGCGTCGCACAGTTCCAGAGCACCGTGCGGCTGGTGCGATATGCCCTCGTCCTTGCCCATTCGTGACCCCCCACTTTTGGCAGTGCAGCAAGATGACGGTGGTGCCAGCCTAGTTCCCGGGCCAGTGTGGAGATGTCGGGGGAGCCGGGAACTCCCCCGGCTGATCAAGGGCGTGGCCATGCTCTCCCCCATTGCGTGGTCCGCCCGCCCGGCCCGGGGGGTGGGGATCTTTGGGGCCGGCCGGTCAGGAATCCTGGTCCAGGATTCCTGACCGGGCGATCAGATAGCCGAGTTGGGCGCGGCTGGTGCTGCCGAGCGTGGCCGCGAGCTTGGCGACATGGGCCCGGCAGGTACGGACGTTCATACCGAGCCGACGGGCGATCGAGTCATCGACGTGTCCCTCGACGAGCAGTTGGGCAATGGAGTGCTGAACCCCGCTGATCCCCAGACGGGTCGGTTCGTACTTGACCTCCTCCCGCAGGGGAGCCGCCCGCGTCCAGAGCTGCTCGAACACGTTGGCCAGGTACTCGACGAGTCCGGGATGGCGCAGTTCCAGGGCGACTTGACGGTCGTCCTGGGCCGGGATGAAGGCCACCGTCCGGTCGAACACGATCAGGCGCTCGATGAGCTCCTCGAGTGTCCGGATCTCCACGTCGCTGTCCGCCATGCGCTCCGCGTACGCGAGTGTGCTGAGGCTGTGCCGCACGGTGTGCTGATAGAGGGTGCGCATCCGGACGCCTCGCTGAACGACCGAGAGGCCGCGGTCCAGCGATTTGCTGAGGCGGTCCTCGATGCGTCCGCCACCGGGTTGGATCGTCAGGACTTCCGTACGGCACTCTGCCGTGGCCTGGTCGAGCGCGGCGTTGATCCGGTTGAAGCCCTCCAGCACGGTGATCGCGTGGGTGACGGGAGGTCCCTGCGTGCTGATGTCCATGAATGGCTCGAATGACTCGGTCAGTTGGACCGTATGCCTGCGGCGCTCAAGGATCTCCCGTTCCAGGGGCTGCAGGTGCTGGGCCAGCGCGACCGAAGGTGGGACCGGCCGGAGCCATGCCGGGTCGTCGGGGTCGGGGTGAAGCAGGGCGAAATCCACGAGGCAGGGAGCGGGTTCGATGTCCGCCCGCGCTATGCGTCCCAGGCGCAGCGCGCTGGCGTAAAGGTGCTCCCCGGCCTGGCAAAGTTCGGTGATCCCATGAGGATGTGTCGGTTTCGTGCTCATTGTGGCCATATCTTCACCCCCCAGGTTCATGAACATACAGGAACATGATGCATCTCCTCGGTGGTGCTCGCGTGCCCCTGTGAGACATCGTTTTTGATGCGGGGGAGAGGAATCCACCAGTGAGGACGAAGCCGACTATGTATAAGCGAATGCTTCGCTCGGCGCTTGCCGCGTCGTTCGTTGCGGCCCTGGGCATAGGTTTGTTGGGCGGCAGCGGCTTTGAGCAGGTCAGCACCGCCGCCTCTGCCGCGGACATCGGCTGGGATGTCTCGCCTGCCAAGTCGGACATCGGCTGGAACGTCGCGCCCGCCGGAGCGGACACCGCGTCGACCGGTGCGGGCGCCTGACATGACCACCCCCCCGGACGACCGGACCTTCCGGCGTGAGATGGCGACCGCCTACCGGTCAGGGTGGCATTTCATCGATCTCGTCACGGCGCTGCCCCACCGTGGCGACTCGTTGATGGTCACTCTGTTCGGCGACCCGGTCGTCGTCGCCCGCGAGGACGACGGTGAGGTCCGTGCCTACCGATGCCTGCGCAAGCCGCGGGGCGCGCCGCAGCCGGTGCGCTGCGCCATCCGTTACGACATGATCTTTGTGAATCTCGCACAGCGTGACCACCAGCTGTTCGAGCCCGAAACCATTGCCGCCACCCCCCACAGTGCCTGAGCGATCCCCCGTCGTTCCACGTCGCTCAGTCACTTCCCCCACACAACGGCGCCACCGTGACCTGAACACGGTGGCGCCGTTGTGCTGTGCCCGCGAGCGGCACGCTCAGCCGCGTCCGAGCGCCCGGTCCAGGGTGATCTCGATGACGACCCGGTCCGGGTTGGGGGACGGCACCCGGTCGTAGCGCTCCGTGTGGCGGCGTACGGCCTCCGCGACCCGCTCCGGGTCCGTGCTGATCCTGGCCACGCCCTCCAGGGTCGCCCAGCGGCGGCGGTGTACCTGGCACGCCGCGACGCGGGCTCCCTCCGGGCCCGCGGCCAGGATGTTGGCCACCTTGCGGCTGTGCTTGTTGGTGATGACCCGGGCGAGGCCGGCCTCGGGGTCGTACGTCACGCACACCGGGACCACGTGCGGCGTGCCGTCGGGGCGGGGCGTGGTGAGCGTGCACACGTGGCTCTCGCGCCAGAACGCGAGGTACTCGGGGCTCGGCTGGTGTACGTCGACTGCCATGGCCCCAGCGTATGCGGGGCCATGCGCGCTGCGGTGGCGGGTACGAGGGGTGGCCGCTTCACTCGGAGAGGGGGCAGGGCGACGTTTCCGCCTTGAGTGGAATGCGCTCAACCCTTCGCGGGTACCACCTTGAGTGGAATAGACTCAACTTTGTGCACGTTGACCGTGTCAGTAGTGGGAACGGACTCGTCATCGCAAGGAGGAGACAGCGCACGTGGACGCCGAGCTGACCAACAGGAGCAGGGACGCCATCAACGCGGCCACCAGCAGGGCCGTGAAGGACGGACATCCCGATCTGACCCCGGGGCATCTGCTGCTGGCGCTGCTGTCGGGCGAGGACAACGAGAATCTGGTCGATCTGCTGGCCGCCGTCGAGGCCGACCAGATCGCCGTACGCACCGGGACGGAACGGCTCCTGGCCGCGCAGCCCAGCGTGACCGGGTCGACCGTCGCGCCGCCCCAGCCCAACCGCGAGCTGCTCGCCGTCATCGCGGACGCCGCGCAGCGCGCCAAGGAGCTGGGCGACGACTACGTCTCCACCGAGCACCTGCTGATCGGGATCGCCGCGAAGGGCGGCCGTGCCGGTGAGATCCTCGACGGACAGGGGGCCGGCGCGAAGAAGCTGCTGGACGCGTTCGAGAAGAGCAGGGGAGGGCGCCGGGTGACCACTCCCGACCCGGAGGGCCAGTACAAGGCCCTGGAGAAATTCGGTACGGACTTCACCGCCGCCGCGCGCGAGGGCAAGCTCGACCCGGTCATCGGCCGGGACCAGGAGATCCGCCGCGTCGTCCAGGTGCTCTCGCGGCGCACCAAGAACAACCCGGTGCTCATCGGTGAGCCGGGCGTCGGCAAGACCGCCGTGGTGGAAGGGCTCGCCCAGCGCATCGTGAAGGGCGACGTTCCCGAATCCCTCAAGGACAAGCGGCTCGTCTCGCTCGACCTGGGGGCGATGGTCGCGGGCGCGAAGTACCGCGGCGAGTTCGAGGAACGCCTGAAGACCGTCCTCTCCGAGATCAAGGAGAGCGACGGCCAGATCATCACGTTCATCGACGAGCTGCACACCGTCGTGGGCGCGGGCGCCGGCGGCGACTCCGCGATGGACGCGGGCAACATGCTCAAGCCGATGCTGGCCCGCGGCGAGCTGCGGATGGTCGGCGCGACCACGCTGGACGAGTACCGCGAGCGGATCGAGAAGGACCCCGCCCTGGAGCGGCGCTTCCAGCAGGTGCTGGTCGCCGAGCCGTCCGTGGAGGACACCATCGCGATCCTCCGCGGTCTCAAGGGGCGTTACGAGGCCCACCACAAGGTCCAGATCGCGGACGCGTCCCTGGTCGCCGCCGCGACCCTGTCCGACCGCTACATCACCTCCCGCTTCCTGCCCGACAAGGCCATCGACCTCGTGGACGAGGCGGCCTCCCGGCTGCGCATGGAGATCGACTCCTCGCCGGTCGAGATCGACGAGCTCCAGCGGTCCGTCGACCGCCTGCACATGGAGGAGCTGGCCCTCAGGAACGAGACCGACGCCGCCTCCAAGCAGCGCCTGGAGAAGCTGCGCCGCGACCTCGCCGACAAGGAGGAGGAGCTGCGCGGCCTCAACGCCCGCTGGGAGAAGGAGAAGCAGGGCCTCAACCGGGTCGGTGAACTGAAGGAGCGCCTGGACGACCTGCGCGGCCAGGCCGAACGCGCCCAGCGTGACGGCGACTTCGACACCGCGTCGAAGCTGCTGTACGGGGAGATCCCCGGCCTGGAGCGCGAGCTGGCCGAGGCCGACGAGGCCGAGCAGGAGGCCGCCCGCGAGCCCAAGGAGACCCTGGTCAAGGAGGAGGTCGGGCCGGACGACATCGCCGATGTCGTGGGCGCCTGGACCGGCATCCCGGCCGGCCGTCTCCTGGAGGGCGAGACGCAGAAGCTGCTGCGCATGGAAGCGGAGCTGGGCAAGCGCCTGATCGGGCAGACCGAGGCCGTGCAGGCCGTCTCGGACGCGGTGCGCCGCACCCGCGCCGGCATCGCCGACCCCGACCGCCCGACCGGCTCGTTCCTGTTCCTCGGCCCGACCGGGGTCGGCAAGACCGAGCTGGCGAAGGCCCTCGCGGACTTCCTCTTCGACGACGAGCGGGCCATGGTCCGCATCGACATGAGCGAGTACAGCGAGAAGCACAGCGTCGCCCGCCTGGTCGGCGCCCCGCCCGGTTACGTCGGTTACGAGGAGGGCGGCCAGCTCACGGAGGCGGTCCGCCGCCGTCCGTACACCGTCGTCCTGCTGGACGAGGTCGAGAAGGCCCACCCCGAGGTCTTCGACATCCTGCTCCAGGTCCTGGACGACGGCCGGCTCACCGACGGACAGGGCCGGACGGTGGACTTCCGGAACACCATCCTGATCCTGACGTCCAACCTCGGCAGTCAGTACCTGACCGATCCCCTGACCAAACCGGAGGAGAAGAAGAGCCAGGTTCTGGACGTCGTCCGGGCCTCCTTCAAGCCGGAGTTCCTGAACCGGCTGGACGACCTGGTGGTCTTCTCCGCCCTGTCCGGCGACGAGCTGGCGCACATCGCGGGCCTCCAGATCGACCGGCTCGCCAAGCGCCTGGCCGACCGGCGGCTCACCCTGGAGGTCACCCCGGAGGCCCTGGCGTGGCTGGCCGAGGAGGGCAACGACCCGGCGTACGGCGCCCGGCCGCTGCGCCGCCTCATCCAGACGGCGATCGGTGACCGGCTCGCCAAGGAGATCCTGGCGGGCGAGATCAGGGACGGTGACACGGTCCGCGTGGACCGCTTCGAGGACGGCCTGATCGTCGGCGCGGCGAGCTGAGCGCGGCCGCCGACGCGGTAAGCGGAATCCGTACGGCGTAATCGGAACGCCCCGGCCCCGGTTCCCACCGGCTGAATATCAGCTTGTGGCGGATCGGGGCCTTCCGGGCTTGCCATGCCCCGCCCGGCATAAGAGAGGATGGCAGCCAACCGCACGAAGGGAAGTAACGGTGAGCATCGATCCGTCCTCGATTCCTAACTTCGGGGCTCAGCCCGAACCGCAGGCGGCAGGACCGGAGGGCCCCGTCGTCCCTGACCAGGACCTCGTCAAGCAGCTGCTGGACCAGATGGAGCTGAAGTACGTCGTCGACGACGAGGGCGACCTCGCCGCGCCGTGGGAGGAATTCCGCACGTACTTCATGTTCCGCGGCGAGGGCGAGCAGCAGGTCTTCTCGGTCCGTACGTTCTACGACCGCCCGCACGCCACGGACCAGCGTCCGGTCCTCCTCGACGCGATCGACGACTGGAACCGCCGCACCCTGTGGCCCAAGGTCTACACGCACACCCACGAGCCCGAGGAGGGCTCGGAGGAGACCGGTCCCTCGGTCCGCCTGATCGGTGAGGCGCAGATGCTCATCGGTACCGGCGTCTCCCTGGAGCACTTCGTCTCCTCGACGGTCAGCTGGGTGCGCGCCTCCATCGAGTTCGACAAGTGGCTGCTGGAGCGCCTGGGCCTGGCCCCGGCGGAGCAGAAGTCCGAGGACGGCACGGAGCAGTCCGCTCCGGACGCCTGAGCCCCGCACACATGGAGAGGCCCGGCCCGGGGAAACCCGCGCCGGGCCTCTCCATGTGTCAGAGGCGCTTCAGCCGGGAAACCGCCTCCTGGAGCACGTCCGTACGTTTGCAGAAGGTGAAGCGGACGAAGGGCGCGCCCTGGTCGCGGTGGTCGTAGAACACGGCGTTGGGGACGGCCACCACGCCGCAGCGTTCCGGCAGCGCCCGGCAGAACGCGATGCCGTCGCTGGTCGCGTCGAGCGGGCGGATGTCGGTGGTGACGAAGTACGTGCCGGCCGGCCGGTACACCGCGAACCCGGCCTCGGCGAGTCCCGCGCACAGCAGGTCCCGCTTGGCTCCGAGGTCCGCGCGCAGCTCCTCGTAGAAGCTGTCGGGCAGCCGCAGCGCCTCGGCGACGGCGTACTGGAGGGGGCCGCCGGAGACGTACGTCAGATACTGCTTCGCCGAGCGCACCGCCGTCACCAGCTCGGGGCTCCCGGTGACCCAGCCGATCTTCCAGCCGGTGTACGAGAAGGTCTTGCCGGCCGAGGAGATGGTGACCGTGCGGTCGCGCATGCCGGGGAAGCCCGCCAGCGGCAGGTGTTCGCCCTCGAAGACCAGGTGCTCGTAGACCTCGTCGGTGACGACGAGAAGGTCGTGTTCGCAGGCGAGTTCCGCGATCGCGTGCAGCTCCTCGCGGCTGAGGACCGTGCCGGTGGGGTTGTGCGGGGTGTTGATCAGCAGCAGCCGGGTACGCCGGGTGACCGCCGCGCGCAGTTCGTCGAGATCCAGCCGGTAGGTGCCCGCGGAGGTGTCGGGCCGCAGTGTGACGGGAACGCGCGTCGCGCCCGCCATCGCGATGCAGGCGGCGTACGAGTCGTAGTACGGCTCCAGCGCGACGACCTCGTCACCGGGCTCCAGGAGCGCCAGCAGCGAGGCGGCGATGGCCTCGGTGGCGCCCGCGGTGACCAGCACCTCCGTGTCGGGGTCGTACGTCAGGCCGTAGCGCCGCTGCTGGTGGCCGGTGATCGCCGTGCGCAGCTCGGGGACGCCGGGACCGGGCGGGTACTGGTTTCCGTGCCCGGCGCGCAGGGCACGCACCGCGGCCTCGCGGACCTCCTCGGGGCCGTCGGTGTCCGGGAAGCCCTGGCCGAGGTTGATGGCTCCGGTGCGGACGGCCAGCGCGGACATCTCCGCGAAGATCGTCGTGCCGAACTCGGCGAGGCGGCGGTTGAGCAGCGGTCGTCCGTGTGTCATGGCCGCCATCCTGCGCGCAAGCTCTGGAGTTGCTCAAGTCTGCTTTGGCCGTACGGCGGCAAGGGCATCTCCCCTGCACGCCGGAAGGGCGCGGAGCGGGGGGCCTCGCTTCGGGGGACGGAAGGACGTGAGGTCATGGGCGGTGTGCTGGTCGGGGTGATTCTGGTCGTGCTGGTCGTGGTCCTTGTCGCGATGCTGGCGGGGGCCGGTGGACGGGGGCGTGCGCCGGCGCGCAGCAGGCGGCGCGGCGCGGCGGGCGGCTCGGCCGCCGGGGGCAGCTGGTGGGCCGGGGACAGCGGCGGCGGCTCGTCCTGCGGCAGCGGTGGGCACTCGGGCGGCCACTCCTGCGGCGGGGGGTCCTCGTGCGGCGGGGGTTCCTCCTGCGGCGGGGGTTCCTCCTGCGGTGGCGGGGGCGGATGCGGCGGAGGCAGCTGACACGGGGCAGTTGGTCCGCGTGGGCGTGTTCGCGAACACGCCCTGAGGCCCGGCGGGACGCGCGCTGATTGCGCCAAGTCCCGCCGGGCTCCTTTTTGTTGGGGGCTCTCATGGGTCTGCGGTGAACAGGTGAGCGGGAGGCCCCCCGAGGGGGAGGGAAACCCCGGCAAGTTGGGCAAAAACGCTGTGAGTGCGGTGTAGTTCGTGATTCCCTCGTGAGAGAGAACATCCAGCCCTCGGACCCCAGTTGGACCTGATCGGGCGCTTCCCACCCCCCACGCGCACGACACGGGGGCGTCCCCTGTCCATGTGTCCATGCGTGTTTGCGGAGCCGACCCATGCTCACGACCCTTCATACGGCCTATTCCGACACCCGTGCCGCCGATCTGGCCTGGGCGCTGGGGCGCGAACCGCTCCCCGCGCTGGCCGTCCTCGACCTCGAACTCGCGGGCGCCACCCTGCAGCTGCGGCTGCTCGGCGCCTCCCACCAGGTGCTCCTGGAGGAGGAGCAGGGCAGCTGTTCCGAGACCGTCGCCTGTATGCCCGGCAGCAGCACCCCGCTGCCGCTGGGCGTCGCCAAGCGGATCGGCGGCTGGGAGTACGAGTTCGCGGCCCGCGTGGAGACGCTGAACGCGGGCTCCTTCGCCGGACGCGCGCAGGAGCTGCTGGCGCTCGTCGCCGACCACCCGCACGGCCTGGCCGGAACGTTTCCGGGCAGTCCGCACGCCTTCACCGCCATGCTCGCCCAGCGGACCGAGGGCCAGGTGCGGTGGCGCACCTGGCACGCGTACCCGCAGGAGGGCCAGCTCGTCGTGACGCGGACCCGGGTGGGCGTGCGGACACCCGCGGTGGCGCTGTGACGCACGCCTGCCACGCCGCAGGTGCGCCACTTACACCCTTGTGGGTGACAAGCGGCGAGCGATCAGTGACGTAGCGTTCGCGGCATGATCGACCAGCAGGTGTCGCTGCGAGGGGGCGCGGCGCGGCTTCCCGTCCGGCCGAGGACCGGTCGGTACCTCGTGCTGGCCGCCGTCTTCATCTGTGCCGCCTGCGGACTGGTGTACGAGCTGGAACTGGTGGCGCTCGCCTCCTATCTGATCGGTGACTCGGTCACCCAGGCGTCCGTCGTGCTCTCCGTGATGGTGTTCGCGATGGGGATCGGCTCGCTGCTCGCGAAACGTTTACGCAGCCGGGCGGCGGTGGGCTTCGGGCTGATCGAGGCGGCGCTCGCCCTGGTGGGGGGCTTCTCGGCGCTGGTGCTCTACGCGTCGTTCGCCTGGTTCGGCGAGTCGCGGTACGCGCTGGTCGCGTTCTCGCTGACGATCGGCGTCCTGATCGGCGCGGAGATCCCCCTGCTCATGACGCTGATCCAGCGGGTGGACCGGCAGGACGCGGGCGGGGCCGTCGCCGATCTGTTCGCGGCGGACTACGTGGGCGCGCTCGTCGGCGGTCTCGCCTTTCCGTTCCTGCTGCTGCCGATGCTCGGCCAGCTCACCGGCGCTCTGCTGACCGGCGCGGTGAACGCGGCGGCGGGCGGGGCGCTGGTGCTGTGGGTGTTCCGGCGGGACGTGTCCCCCAGGGCGCGGTGGCTGCTGATCGCCGCCAATGTCACGGTGATCGCCGTGCTGGCCACCGCCGCGCTGCTGGCCGGCGACTTCGAGCGGGCGGCGCGGCGCGCGGTGTACGGGGACCAGGTGCGGGTCGCCGTGCGGACCGACGTGCAGGAGGTCGTGCTGACCGGGGCCGGCCGCAGCTCCCTGGACCTCTATCTGGACGGCCGGCTGCGGGTCAGCGCCCGCGACGAGTACCGGTACCACGAGGCGCTGGTGCACCCGGCGATGAACGGGCCGCACGCCCGGGTCCTGATCCTGGGCGGCGGGGACGGGCTGGCGGCGCGGGAGGTGCTGCGCTACCCGGACGTGCGGAGCGTGACCCTGGTGGAGCTGGACCCCACCGTCACCCGACTGGCCCGTACGGACCCCGCGCTCTCCGCGCTGAACGCGCACGCGCTGGACGACCCCCGCGTGACGACGGTGACCGGCGACGCGTTCACCTGGCTGCGGACCGCCCGCGGCCGCTACGACGTGGTGATCTCCGACCTCCCCGACCCCGGGATCTCCGATGGCACGAAGCTCTACTCGGCGGAGTTCTACGGCCTGGTCGCCGAGGCCCTCGCACCGGACGGACGGCTCGCGGCGCACGCCGGACCGCCCGTCGGCCGGCCGCGCACCTACTGGACGGTCGACGCCTCCATGCGGGCCGCCGGGCTGCGTCCGCGCCCCTATCGGATCAGCGGGCGCCGGTCGGGCTCCGTGGCCGGCCCCGACCGGGCCGAGGGCGACGCGGACGGCGGCTGGGGTTTCCTGCTGGCGGGGAAGGCCGCGACGCCCGCCCTCGGCCTGGCCCCGGACGCGCCCGCGCTGCGCTCCCTGAGCGTGCCGGGGCTGCTGGACGCGGGGCGCGGGGCGGAGGCCGGGCGGCTGTCCGGCCTCCCGCCGTCGACGCTGGTGCACCCGCGTTACTGGGAGGGGCGGTGAGGCGTCGTGGTGGCCGCGGCCACGCGGTGCGGGGCGGTCACGGGTGCGGAAGCGCTGACGGGACGGCCGGGGCTGAGTAGGCTCGTTCACCATGGAGCATGAGGTGTTCGTTCCGGTTCCGGTCCCGGCCCTGCGGCGGACGCTGGGCGACCCCGTCCGGGTCGCCCGCTGTGTACCGGGGTTCCAGCAGGACGCCGACGCGTCGGCGGGTCCTTTGGCGGGCCGGCTCAGAATCCGGGCGGGCGGCCACACCATCACGTACCGGGGCGCGCTGCGCCTCACGCCGGTGCCGGGCGACCCGGACGTGGACTCCGTGCACGCCGTCCTGGTGGAGGGCGAGGGCGTGGAGGCCCGGGGCGGAGGCTCGGCGAAGCTGTCGCTGACCCTCCGGCTCACGGAGGGCGACGAGGGCACGTCGATCGCCTTCGAGGGCGGGGCGAGCGGCGACGGGCGCCTGCGGGACCTGGAGCCGGCGGCGGCGCTGTCGACGGCCCACCGCCTGCTGGACCGGTTCGCCCAGCAACTCGTGACGGAGTCGCTGGCCGCCCAGGGCGAGGGCGCGGCGGACGAGGCCTGGGGCGGCGGGGTCGGCGACGGGGCCTCCGCCGGTGGTGGCTCTGCCGGTGGTGGGTCTGCCGGTGAGGGTCCTGCCGGTGGTGGCTCTGCGGGCGCCGGGGCTGCCGGTACGCCGGAGACGCCGGGTGCCGCCGAGGCCACCGCCGATGAGCTGGCCGTCGGGGAGGCCGTGGAGAAGGCGCTCGAAGAGGCCGCCGAGGAGGCGGACCAGAGCGGCCCCGAGCCCTCGGCCGGCTCCCCGCTCAGCGGCTCCGGGCCCTTGGGCGGCGCCGACGAGTCGCTGCCGACGCACGAGGCCGCCCCCGACGAGGCGCCGGGTGCGGAGCAGCCGGGGGAGCGGGACGCGGGGCAGGACGGGGAGCGGGACGGAGAGCCGTCGCAGGAGGAGTCCCTGTTCGACGCGCCCGTTCCGCCGTCGTCGCTGGATCCGGTCGCCGGGATCGAGTTCACCGTGCCGGACGGGCCTCCGGCCGAGGCCGCGCATGCCCGGCGCACCATGATCGGGCGCAGTGCGGAGGAGGTCGACCACGCCCCGCCGCGCGGCCGCTACGCCCCCGTGCCCTCGCCGGATTCGGGCGGGGGGGGGGGGACCCTGCGCTGGGTCGCCCCCGCGGCGGCTCTGGCCCTCGCCTCGGCGGTGGTCGTCAGCCGGGCGTTGCGGCGGCGGAGGTAGCGGCGCCAGTAGGGTCGTCCCGTGAGCAGTAGCGAGAAGGACGTCCGGCTCTCCGTCGGCGACACAGAGTTGACCGTGAACCCCGCCAACGGCTGCCGTATCAGCAGCCTGCGGATCGGTGGTACCGAACTGCTGAGGCAGGGGGAGCGGTACGGCTGCTTCCCGATGGTGCCGTGGTGCGGGCGGACCGAGAACGGGCAGTTCCGCGACGGCGGCGTCCTCCACCAACTGCCGCTGACGGCTCCCCCGCACGCCATCCACGGCACCGGCCGCGATACGGCGTGGCACACCGCCCTGGAGAGCGGGACGCAGGCGTCGTTCTATTACGACCTGGCCGACCCCTGGCCGTACCCGGGCCGAGTGACCCAGACCTTCGAACTGGGCGAGGACTCCCTCACGTTGGCGTTCGGCATCGAGACGTACGGGGACTCCTTTCCGGCCCAGGCGGGCTGGCACCCGTGGTTCCGGCGCCGTCTCGACACCGGTGAGGAGGTCCGTATCGACTTCGACGCCGCCTGGCAGGAGGAGCGCGGCGAGAACCACCTGCCGACCGGCCGCCGGATTCCGCCCGTGCCTGGTCCGTGGGACGACTGCTTCGGGATGCCGGACGGTGTGGACGTCACCCTCACCTGGCCGGAGCGGCTGGAGCTGACGGTGAAGAGCCGGTCCGAGTGGGTCGTGATCTACGACGAACAGGACGAGGCGGTCTGCGTGGAGCCGCAGTCGGGTCCGCCGAACGGGCTGAACACCGAACCTCGCTATGTCACCCCGATCGAGCCGCTGGAGATCGCCACCACCTGGAGCTGGCGCCGGCTCTGAGCGCGGGGCGCCGGCGGGCGGGCGCGGTCCGGACTCGGGCGGGTTCCGGACTCGGGCGGGACGTCGTGGAAAACGCGCGCCTTATCCTCATAGCCATGACTGACGTACGTGCTGAGCTGCTGCAGCAGATCAAGGACAAGGCCGTGGTTCACGGCAAGGTGACGCTCTCCTCCGGCCTGGAGGCCGACTGGTACATCGATCTGCGCCGCATCACGCTGGACGGCAAGGCCGCTCCGATGGTCGGTCAGGTCATGCTCGACGCGACGGCCGAGCTGGACTACGACTGCGTGGGCGGTCTGACGCTGGGCGCCGACCCGGTCGCCACGTCGATGCTGCACGCCTCCGCGGCCCGTGGCCAGGAGCTGGACGCCTTCGTCGTCCGCAAGGCCCAGAAGGCCCACGGGATGCAGCGCCGGATCGAGGGCACGGACGTGAAGGGGCGTCGCTGCCTCGTCGTCGAGGACACCTCGACCACCGGTGGCTCGCCGCTGACCGCCGTCGAGGCCGTGCGCGAGGCCGGCGGCGAGGTCGTCGCCGTGGCCGTGATCGTGGAGCGCGGCGCCGCCCCTGCCATCGCCGAGGCGGGCCTTCCGTACGTCCACGTCTACACGGTCCCGGACCTCGACCTCGACTGACCTGGCGGTTTGCCCGAAGGCGGTCGGTTTCACGTGAAACCGACCGCCTTCGTCGTACGCCCGTGAGCAGGGACCGCCCGGGCTGGGAGGCACCGCCGGGTGGAGCCGGAACCAGAGTCTGGGAAGATGGGGGCGACGATGACGTCGCCCCCAGGTCAGGGACCCAGCACGCACACCCGCACATCCCAAGGAGCGGACAGATGCCCATCGCAACCCCCGAGGCATACGCCGAGATGCTCGACCGGGCGAAGGCAGGCAAGTTCGCCTACCCGGCCATCAACGTGACGTCGACCCAGACCCTGCACGCCGCCCTGCGCGGCTTCGCGGAGGCCGAGAGCGACGGCATCGTGCAGATCTCGACCGGCGGCGCGGAGTTCCTGGGCGGCCAGTACAACAAGGACATGGTCACGGGCGCCGTCGCCCTCGCCGAGTTCGCGCACATCGTCGCCGCCAAGTACGACGTCACCGTCGCGCTGCACACCGACCACTGCCCCAAGGACAAGCTGGACACGTACGTCCGTCCGCTGATCGACGTCTCCGCGGAGCGCGTCGCCAAGGGTCTGAACCCGCTGTTCCAGTCGCACATGTGGGACGGCTCGGCCGAGACGCTGGCCGACAACCTGGCCATCGGCCAGGAGCTGCTGGCCAAGGCCGCCGCTGCCAAGATCATCCTTGAGGTCGAGATCACCCCGACCGGTGGCGAGGAGGACGGCGTCACCCACGAGATCAACGACGAGCTCTACACGACCGTGGACGACGCGCTGCGCACCGCCGAGGCGCTGGGTCTGGGCGAGAAGGGCCGTTACCTGCTGGCCGCCTCGTTCGGCAACGTGCACGGCGTCTACAAGCCGGGCAACGTCGTCCTGCGCCCGGAGCTCCTCAAGGACCTCCAGGAGGGCGTCGGCGCCAAGTACGGCAAGACGTCGCCGTTCGACTTCGTCTTCCACGGCGGCTCCGGCTCCACCGCCGAGGAGATCGCCACCGCGCTGGAGAACGGCGTCGTGAAGATGAACCTCGACACCGACACCCAGTACGCCTTCACCCGCCCGATCGTGGACCACGTGTTCCGCAACTACGACGGTGTGCTGAAGGTCGACGGCGAGGTCGGCAACAAGAAGGTCTACGACCCGCGCAGCTGGGGCAAGTCCGCCGAGGGCGGCATGGCCAAGCGCGTCACGGAGGCGTGCGCCAACCTGCGCTCCACCGGCACGAAGCTGAAGTAATCCGGTACGGCTGTGTGGCGTGGGCCCGGCACCCCTCGGGGTGCCGGGCCCACGGCATGTCCGGACCCGTCACGCACGACCCGAGGGAACAGGTGTGAGTACGTCCTACGACTTCGACACCGTGATCGACCGCCGCGGAACCTGGTGCGTCCAGTGGGACGGGGTCGCGGACCGCTTCGGGGTGGACGGGCTGCTGCCGTTCACCATCTCCGACATGGACTTCGAAACCGCCCCCGAGGTGCTGGCCGCCCTGCGGGCCCGGCTCGAACACGGCGTATTCGGGTACACGGACTGGCGGCTGGGCGACTTCCGGCCGGCCGTCGCCCACTGGTACGCGACGCGTTACGGCACCGCGATCGACACCGGGAGCCTGGTGTACGGGCCGTCCGTGCTCAGCCAGTTCTCGCAGCTGCTGCAGATGTGGACCGACGAGGGCGACGGGGTGGTCCTGCACACGCCCACGTACGACGGCTTCCGCAAGGCGGTCCACGGACTCGGGCGGGAGCTGCGGGGCGTGCCGCTGGGGGACACGGACGCGCTGGAACGGGAGCTCGCGCGCCCGGACAGCAAGGTCCTCGTGGTCTGCTCCCCGCACAACCCGTCCGGGCGGGTGTGGACCGAGGCGGAGCTCGCCGGGATGGCCGAGCTCGCCGCACGCCACGGTGTGGCCGTGATCAGCGACGAGATCCACGCGGACTTCGTGCACGACGGACGTCCGCACGTGCCGTGGACCCGGGTGGGCGGCGACGCGCGCTGGGCGGTCGTCAGCTCGGCCTCGAAGTCGTTCAACTTCCCCGCACTGACCGGTTCGTACGGTCTCATCGGGCGGCCGGAGGACCGGACCGAGTACCTGCGCCGGATGGAGACGGCGGAGGGCCTCGCCTCACCGGCGGTGCTCTCGCTGACCGCGCACATCGCCGCGTACCGGGAGGGCGGACCCTGGCTGGACGCGGTACGCGCGTACGTCGCGGAGAACCTGGCCCTGGTCGCCGAACGGCTGAACGCGGCGTTCCCCGCCCTGGAGTGGGAGCCGCCGCAGGCCGGGTACCTGGCCTGGATCGATCTGCGGCGCGCGGGCGTCCGGGACGACGAGGCGTTGCAGCGGGTCCTGATCGAGCGGGAGCGCGTCGCGGTGATGCCGGGCAGCACGTACGGGGCCGAGGGCTTCGTCCGGCTGAACGTGGGATGCGCCCGGAGCAAGGCCGAGGCCGGGCTCGACGCGCTGATCCGGGGCGTCGAGGCGGTACGCGTCGACGTCTGAGGTACGCGTCGACGTCCAAGGTACGCGTCGACGTCCGAGGGCCAGGGCCTGGCTGACGATGCCTGTCTGCCAGGCCCTACCGGTGGCCCTTCGGCCGGGTGCCGACGATGCTGAGGCCATGGAGAAGAGCGAGGCGGACGGGCCCGCGATCCGAGTGGCCTCCCCCGTCGGGCGCTGGGTCGTCCTGACGACGGTGCTCGGGTCGAGCATGGCCATGCTCGACTCCACCGTCATCAACGTCGCCCTGCCCCGTATCGGCGACGACCTGGGCACCGACCTGGCCGCGCTTCAGTGGACCGTCAACGCCTACATGCTGACCCTGGCGGGGCTGATCCTGCTCGGCGGGGCGCTCGGCGACCGCTACGGGCGGAGGCGGGTCTTCGTGGTGGGCGTCATCTGGTTCGCCGCCGCCTCGCTGGTCTGCGGCCTCGCCCCGAACGCCCCCGTGCTCATCGCCGCCCGCGCCCTCCAAGGGGTCGGCGGAGCGCTGCTGACACCCGGCTCACTGGCCCTGATCCAGGCGAGCTTCCATCCGGACGACCGGGCCCGCGCCGTCGGGCTGTGGTCCGGGTTCGGCGGGGTCGGCGCGGCAGTGGGGCCGTTCCTGGGCGGCTGGCTCGTCGACGGGCCGGGCTGGCGCTGGGTGTTCCTGCTCAACCTGCCGCTCGCCGCCGTCTGCGTGCCCGTCGCGCTGCGCCACGTACCGGAGTCCCGTGACCCGAACGCCCGGGGGCGGTTCGACGTCGCCGGAGCGGCCCTCGGCGCCCTCGCGCTCGCACTGGTGACGTACGCGCTGATCGACGCGCCGGGGCAGGGCGCCTCCCCGGCCGTGATCGGAGCGGCGGCGGGCGGGGCGCTCCTCGGTGCCGCCTTCGTCCAGCTCGAACGGCGGCGGGCACATCCGATGCTGCCGCCCTCGGTGTTCGCGTCCCGCCAGTTCACCGCCGTCAACATCGTCACCCTGTGCGTGTACGCGGCGCTCGGCGGCTACTTCTTCCTCTCCGCGATCCAGCTCCAGGTCGTCGCCGGGTACTCGGCGCTGGGCGCCGGCACCGCGCTGCTGCCGACCACCCTCCTGATGCTGCTGTTCTCCGCCGCTTCGGGCGAGCTGGGCCAGCGCATCGGCCCGCGCATCCCGCTCACCGCCGGGCCCCTGATCGCCGCCGCCGGCATGCTGCTGATGCTGCGCGTGGGGGAGGGGTCGAACTCCGTCACCGGCTACCTGACCGACGTACTGCCCGCCGTGGCCGTCCTGGGCGTCGGCCTGGTCACCGTCGTGGCGCCCCTCACCGCGACCGTCCTGGCCTCCGTGGACACGGGCCGGGCCGGACTCGCCAGCGGCATCAACAACGCTGCCGCACGCGCCGCCGGCCTCATCGCGGTGGCCGCGTTGCCGCTGCTCGCCGGCATGGGGCCGGAGGCGTACCGGGACGCCGGGGAGTTCGCCGCGACGTTCCGGCGGGCGATGCCGATGTGCGCCGGACTGCTGGTGCTCGGCGCGCTGATCGCCTGGGCGACCGTACGGAGACCCGCCCCCGTGCACGACGCCGCGCGGCCCGAGTGCGCGGTGCACTGCGGCGTCACGAGCCCGCCGCTGGAACCCGCGCCGGAGACGGCCCCGCCGGACACCACGGGCTGAAGGGCGCGGTGAGTCCGAAGCCGCGCGGGCCGGGGCGGAATTCGTGCCCACCGGGTCCCCGGCGGCCCCGTGCCAGGCACACTGGGAGCATGTCGATCCACGAAAACCTCCTCGGGGGCCCGCCCCCGACCCACCTGCCCGACGACCCGGAGCCGCGCGAACTGCTCGCCGCCGGCACGGCCCCCGCCGACGTCGCCGCGAAGTACCCGACCTCCTCGCTGGCCTGGGCGCAGCTCGCCGACGAGGCGTTCGAGGGCGGCCGGGTCGTCGAGTCGTACGCCTACGCCCGCACCGGCTACCACCGCGGCCTCGACGCGCTGCGCCGGGCCGGCTGGAAGGGCCACGGCCCCGTGCCGTTCGAGCACGAGCCGAACCGGGGCTTCCTCCGCGCCCTGCACGCCCTCGCACGGGCCGCGCAGGCCATCGGAGAGCAGGAGGAGTACGAGCGCTGCTCGACGTTCCTGCACGATTCCTCGCCGACCGCGGCCCAGACCCTCGGCTAGCCGACGCCCTACCGCAGGCCCCGCAGTTCCGCATCCGCGACTGCGGGGCCTGCGCGTGTCCGGAGCAGGCGTTTAGGATGCGAACAGGGGACCGGAGCTCCACTTCCGCAGGGAAGGGGCGGACCGCTACCCGGAAGCTCGTGTCGAGGAGACAGCGATGTCGACGATTCCCCCCGACCCCGAAGCCACCGGTGCGGCGACCCCGCACCTCGACTTCGCGGGCACGACTCCGTACGAGGACTATGTCCAGGCGGATGTCCTGACCCACCTCCAGCACCTCCGCTCGGACGATCCCGGCGAGATGGTCTTCCTGGTCACCACCCAGGTCATGGAGCTGTGGTTCACCGTCATCGTCCATGAGTGGGAGACCGCCGCGCACGCGATGCGCGAGGACCGCCTGGACGTCGCGCAGGACGCGCTGAAGCGGTCACTGCGCGAGCTGGAGGCCCTGAACGCCTCCTGGACGCCGCTCGCCCAGCTCACCCCCGCCCAGTTCAACTCGTACCGGTCCTCGCTCGGCGAGGGTTCCGGTTTCCAGTCGGCGATGTACCGGCGGATGGAGTTCCTGCTCGGCGACAAGTCCGCGTCCATGCTGGTGCCGCACCGGGGCGCGCCCCGCGTCCACGCGGAGCTGGAGAAGGCCCTCGCGGAGCCCGGCCTGTACGACGAGGCCCTCGCGCTGCTCGCCCGGCGCGGGCACGCGGTCCCGGAGGCGGTGCTCGGCCGGGACCTGACCCGGAAGTACGAGCCCTCGCCCGAGGTCGAGGCCGTCTGGGCGGAGATCTACGCCAACCCGGACCAGAACGACGAGCTGGTCCGCCTCGGGGAGGTGCTCACCGACGTGGGCGAGCTGGTGTGGCGATGGCGCAACGACCATCTCCTCGCGACCCGGCGGGCCATGGGCTCCAAGACCGGCACCGGCGGCTCGGCCGGCGTGGCCTGGCTGGAGAAGCGCGCCACGAAGAACGTGTTCCCCGAGCTCTGGACGGCCCGAAGCCATGTCTGACCTGCGGGAGCGCGCACAGGCGCTCGACACCGGGGACGCCCTCGCGCCGCTGCGCGAGCTGTTCACCCTGGACGACACCGTCTACCTGGACGGCAACTCGCTGGGCGCGCTGCCGCGCCACGTGCCCGCCCGGGTGCAGGAGGTCCTCACCCGCGAGTGGGGCGAGCTGCGCATCCGGTCCTGGGGCGAGAGCGGCTGGTGGACGGCGCCGGAACGGATCGGCGACCGCATCGCCCCGATCGTCGGTGCGGCGGCCGGACAGATCGTCGTCGGCGACTCGACCAGCGTGAACGTCTTCAAGGCCCTCGTCGCCGCGACCCGGCTGGCGCCGGGGGGCCGCGACGAGATCCTGGTCGACGCGCGGACGTTCCCCACCGACGGCTACATCGCCGCTTCGGCGGCCCGGATGACCGGCCACCGGATCGTGCCGGTCGACCCCGCGGACGTGCCGGACGCGCTCGGTCCGCGGACCGCCGCCGTTCTGCTCAACCACGTCGACTACCGCTCGGGCCGGCTGCACGACCTGCCGGGGCTGACCGCCGCGGTGCGGGCCGCGGGCGCGATCGCGGTCTGGGACCTGTGCCACAGCGCGGGCGCGCTCCCCGTCGGCCTGGACGAGCACGGCGTGGACCTTGCCGTCGGCTGCACGTACAAGTACCTCAACGGCGGCCCCGGTTCGCCTGCCTACCTGTACGTCGCCGAGCGCCACCAGACGTCCTTCGACTCGCCCCTTCCGGGGTGGACGTCGCACGCCGACCCGTTCGCCATGACGCCCGGTTACACCCCGGCGGACGGTGCGGTGCGGGCCCGGGTCGGCACGCCCGACATCCTGTCCATGCTGACCCTGGAGGCCTCCCTCGACGTCTGGGACGGGGTCGGGATCGAGACGGTCAGGGCCAAGTCCCTGGCCCTGACGGACTTCTTCCTGGAGTGCGTCGAGGCGTACGCCCCCGAAGGGCGGGTCACCTCCGTAACCCCGGCCGCCCACGCGGAACGGGGCAGCCAGGTCGCACTGCGGTGCGACGACGCGGAGCCCGTGATGGCCGAGCTGATCGCGCGCGGTGTCGTCGGGGACCTGCGCCGGCCCGATGTGCTGCGTTTCGGTTTCACACCGCTGTACGTGGGGTTCGCGGACGCGGAACGCGCGGCGCGGGTGCTCGCGGAGGTTCTGGGCGGCCCGGCGGCGTAGGCTGCCGCATCCGTCCGGTGACCGGCTCGCCCCGGTCACCGGACGGCGCCGTGCTGCGGGCCGGCCGTGGTGCCCGGGCCGGTGTGCGGGGGTGCGGATTCCCAGTGGGCGGGGCCGGCCGCCGTACTGGTACCGTCCCCGCAGGTCAGGCCAGTTGGGCCGGACGACAGGGAGGGTGGGAGCGGGATGTCGGATTCTGCCGCGCGCGAGCGGGACGCCGCCGAGACCGAGTCGGCGTTCTCGCATCCGGCCGTCGCTCCCGACGCGTCCGCGGCCTACGGCGGCCATCCCGACCAGGTCATCGACTTCTACGCCCCGCGTGGGGGCCGCGCCGGAGCACCGGTCGTGGTCGTGCTGCACGGTGGTGCGTGGCGGGCCCCGTACGACCGGGCGCATGTGTCGCCGTTCGCGGGCTTCCTGGCGCGGCGCGGGTTCGCCGTGGCCAGTGTGGAGTACCGGCGCGGCAGCGAGCTTCCGCAGCAGCGTGGGACCGGCCCGGTCGCGGGGCGCTGGCCGGAGACCTTCGACGACGTGGCCGCCGCGATGGACGCGCTGCCGGAGCTGCTGGCGCGGGAGCTGCCGGCGGCGGATGTCCGCCGGATCGTGGTCACCGGGCACTCGGCGGGCGGGCAGCTGGCCCTGTGGGCCGCCGCCCGGCACGTACTGCCGGAGGGATCGCCGTGGCGGCTCCCGAGGCCGCCCGCACTGCGGGGCGTGGTGGCGCTCGCGCCGCTCGCGGACTTCGGCTCGGCGGTGGCGCTCGACGTGTGCTCGGGGGCGATCGGGCAGCTTCTGGGGTCTGCGGAGGACTTCGCCGGGCGGAGTGCGCACGCCGACCCGGCGCGGCTGCTGCCCACGGGCATCGCGACCGCGGTCGTCCAGGGCACGACGGACCTCACGGTCCCGGCGGCCGTCTCCGAGGCGTTCGTGGACGCGGCGGCGAAGGAGGGCGAGACGGTGGGGCTGACCCTGCTGCCGGACGTCGGCCATTTCCCTCTGATCGACCCGGCCGCCGACGCGTGCGCGGTGGTCGCGGAGGAGATCGCCCAGCTCGCCTGGTAGGGCGTCGCGGCGGGCGCGCGTAGTACTTGCGACGGACGGCCGGGAATCCGCATCACTGCTGACGACCCGGCCCGCCGCCCCGCCTACCGTGGAGGCGTGACCGAGACCAAGACCAGAAGCCCGGAGCTCCTGCTCGCCGCGCGTGCGACGAACGACCTCCGGGACGACCTCTTCGAGGACGCCTTCGCCTACCGGCCGATGTCACCGATGCGCACGGGCGGCCCTCTGACCAGGCGGCTGCCGAAGCGGCTCGCGGCACGGGCCGCGTGGGCCCCGCACGCGGCCGTGCTGGGCGCCGCGCTGATCACCTTCATGGCGGGGTTCACCGCGACCGGCAACGCCGGCGTCCTGCTGTCCGGGCTGCTGCCCGCCGCCTGTGTGGCGATGACGCTGATCAGGCCGGTCGGGGCGTTCTGGATGTCGATGGTGCTGGTGCCCGTGAGCGTGGTGGTGGGCGGCTACGAGCCGTGGGCGCCGAGCGTCTTCCTCTCCCATCTGGTGGTGCTGTTCGTCGTCGCGGCCAGGACCCGGCCGCGTACCGCCGCCTGGATGTGGGCGCTCACGCTGCTGCTCGGCCTCGTCGTGGAGGGTGTCGTCACCGGCGGGGCCGGCGGCCCGAACACCGCGGGCATGGCGGTGGTCTCGGCGTTCGCGCTGCTCGTGGTGAGCATGGTCCAGGTCCGGCGGGAGGCGCAGCGCGAGGTCACCGTGCAGCGCACCGTCACCGCCGTCGAGCGCGACCGGCGCACGCTGCTGGAGGAGCGCACCACGATCGCGCGCGAACTCCACGACGTGGTCGCCCACCACATGTCCGTCGTCGCCATCCAGGCCGAGGCCGCCCCGTACCGGGTGGAGAACCCGCCGCCGGAGCTGGAGCAGGTGTTCGTCACGATCCGGGAGAACGCCGTGGCCGCGCTCACCGAGCTGCGCCGGGTGCTCGGTGTCGTCCGGGCCGACGACTACGAGGCACCGGACGCGCCGCAGCCCACCCTCGCCGACCTCGACCGGCTGCTCGCCAACGTCGGGGACGCGGGCCTGACGACGGAGAAGGCGGTGACCGGCGCGGTCCGCGAACTGCCCCAGGGCGTCGAGCTGTCGGCGTACCGGATCATCCAGGAAGCCCTCAGCAACAGCCTGCGGCACGCCCCGGGCGCCACGGCCAGGGTCGAGATCGGCTACGTCCTCGGCGGGCTGGGCCTGCGCGTGGTCAACGGCCCGCCGACCGCTCCGGTGAAGCCGTCGCCGGGTGCCGGTCACGGAATCACCGGGATGCGGGAACGGGTGGCGATGCTGAACGGCGAGATGACCGCCGAGGCCACCGAGGAGGGCGGCTACGAGGTCACGGCCTTCATCCCGGCCCAGCAGACGGCGCCCGGAGCGTCCGGCACTTTCAAGGAGCAGGTATGACGACGCAGCCCGCCGCCCCGCCCATCCGGGTCCTGATCGTCGACGACCAGATGATGGTCCGCGAGGGCTTCTCGGTCCTGCTCAACGCCATGCCGGGTATCGAGGTCGTCGGCGAGGCGGTGAACGGCCGCGAGGCCGTCTCCCAGGTCGCCGCGCTCCACCCCGACGTCGTGCTCATGGACATCCGCATGCCGGAGCTCAACGGCATCGACGCGACCCGCGAGATCGTCGCCGCGGACGCCAACGCGAAGGTCCTGGTCCTCACCACCTTCGACCTCGACGAATACGTCTACCAGGCCCTGCGCGCGGGGGCCTCCGGCTTCCTCCTCAAGGACGCCTCGGCCCGCCAGCTCGCCGACGGCGTACGTGTGGTCGCCTCCGGCGAGGCGCTGCTGGCCCCCACCGTGACCCGGCGCCTGATCACCGAGTTCTCCAGACTCGCCTCCGCTCCCCGCCCTCCGGCCCTGGCCCGGGTCGGCGAGCTCACCGAGCGGGAGACGGAGGTGCTCGTCCTCATCGCCCAGGGCCTGTCGAACGCGGAGATCGCCGGACACCTCGTCGTCGCCGAGTCGACCATCAAGACCCACGTGAGCCGCATCCTGGTCAAACTCGGCCTCCGCGACCGCACCCAGGCTGCCGTCTTCGCCTACGAGGCCCGCCTGGTCACCCCTTCCTGAGCACCGTGATCCCGGGGGACACCCGCCCCCGGGGCCGGGCCCTCCCCCTGCGGTCACGGCGGGACTGGCCCGTCGTGGGCGGCCCGGTTAGCGTCGGTCCATGGACCAGCGCAGCACCTCCCCCGCCCCGTTCGACCCCTGGTCGGCGGCGTTCGTCGCCGACCCGTACCCCGCCTATGCCGAGCTGCGGGCCACCGGCCGGGCGCACTACTTCGAAGCGACCGACCAGTGGCTCGTCCCGCACCACGCCGACGTGTCGGCTCTCCTGCGTGACCGGCGGTTGGGGCGGACCTACCTCCACCGGTTCACGCACGAGGAGTTCGGCCGGACACCGCCGCCCCTGGAGCACGAGCCGTTCGAGACGCTCAACGGGCAAGGGCTGCTGGACCTCGAACCGCCGGACCACACCCGCATCAGGCGCCTGGTGTCCAAGGCGTTCACCCCGCGCACCGTCGAACAGCTCGTCCCCACCGTCCAGCGGCTGGCCGCCGGACTCGTGGACGACTTCGTCGAGCAGGGCGGGGGAGACCTGCTGGCGGCCGTCGCCGAGCCGCTGCCCGTCGCCGTGATCGCCGAGATGCTCGGTATCCCGGAGTCCGACCGTGCCCCGCTGCGACCCTGGTCCGCGGCAATCTGCGGGATGTTCGAGCTCAACCCGTCGGAGGACACCGCCCGCGCCGCCGTCCGTGCCTCCCTCGAATTCTCCGCGTATCTGCGCGAGCTGATCGCCGAGCGACGCGCGCACCCGGGCACCGACCTCGTCTCCGCCCTCGTCGCCGCCCACGACGAGGGCGAGCGGCTGACCGAGCAGGAGATGGTTTCCACCTGCGTCCTCCTCCTGAATGCAGGGCACGAGGCGACCGTCAACACCACGGTCAACGGCTGGTGGACGCTGCTGCGCCACCCCGGGCAACTGGCCGCCCTCCGCGCCGACCACGGGCTTCTGCCCACGGCGCTCGAAGAACTGATGCGGTACGACACCCCCCTCCAGATGTTCGAGCGCTGGGTCCTGGACGACATCGAGATCGACGGCACGGTCATCCCACGGGGCTCCGAGGTGGCACTGCTCTTCGGCTCCGCCAACCGCGACCCCGCTCGCTTCGCGGCCCCGGACACCCTGGA
The DNA here is from genome assembly GCF_052542855.1 of Streptomyces sp. SAS_281. Taxonomy (NCBI): domain Bacteria; kingdom Bacillati; phylum Actinomycetota; class Actinomycetes; order Kitasatosporales; family Streptomycetaceae; genus Streptomyces; species Streptomyces sp. SAS_281. The sequence goes on along the minus strand of NZ_JBMNDO010000052.1, from coordinate 24,903 downwards.
CCTCGCCCGGCGGGAGAACCCGCACATCACCTTCGGCGCCGGCATCCACTTCTGCCTGGGCGCCCCGCTCGCCCGGGTCGAGCTGGCCGCCTCCTTCGGTGAGCTGCTGCGCAAGGCACCCGGACTGCGACTGGCCGCCGAGCCCGAGTGGAACCCGGGCTACGTCATCAGGGGCCTGAAGGAGTTGCGGGTAGAGGTGTGAGGCCGTGGCGGGCGGCCTTCCCGCGCGCCCGCCCGCATCGCCTCAGGTCACCAGATCCCGGCGGCGCAGCGCCGCCAGGGCCGCGGTCACCAGCACCGCCGACATCACGGTGAGGAGCGTCACCGGCCCCCACTCCATCCCCGCTCCGGGCAGCTTCGGCAGATGTGTGAACGGCGACGCGTCCATCACCGGCTGCGGCAGGTCCAGGGCGGGCCCGATCCAGCCGAGCGCCAGGCAGAGCCCCACCACGCCCCAGCTCGCCGGAGCCGCCTTCGGTATCGCCCCATGGAGCAGGGCCGTGACCCCGCCGAGCAGCCAGACGGCGGGCAGTTGCACCAGGCAGGCGCCGAGCACGGCCGGAAGCGCGTGACCGTATCCCGCCGCCAGACCGAGACCACCGGCCGTCATGATCAGGGCCGCGCCGCCGAAGGCGATGGACAGATGGCCCCCCGCCCAGCGGAGCCGGCCGACCCCGCCCGCGAGCACCGGCTCCGCGCGGCCGGCGGTCCCCTCACCGTGCAGCCGGAGCACCGACGCGGCGATGTACAGAGCGGCGACTGTGCCGAGCACGGAGACCATCGAGGCGAGGAAGGCATCGGTGAGGCCGGACTGCCCGCCCATCCGCTCGAAGATCTCCCGGGCCTTCTCGCTGTCCCCGACCAGGTCCGCCGCCCCGCCGGCCAGTCCACCGAAGACGAACCCGACCACGCCGAAGGACACCGTCCACCCCAGGAGCGCGCCGCGTTGCAGACGTATCGCGAGGCCCCAGGCGGTGGACATCCGGCCCCGCGACGGCCCCGGACGCGCGGCCAGGAAGCTCATGCCGACATCCCGGCGCCCGGTCAGCACGTACGCCACGAGGCATTGCGCCGCCACCGCGCCGGCGAACACGAGGAGCACCCACCACCGCTCGTCCGCGTACGGCCGGACATTCTCCGCCCAGCCGAGCGGGGAGAGCCAGGTGAGGAGGGAGGAGCCGTCGTCCGTGGCCGAGTCGCCCGCCGCCTTCAGGACGAACGCAGCACCCACCACCGCCGCCGTGACCCCCTTGGCGAGGCGCCCGCTCTCCGTGAACTGAGCGGCGATCGCGGCCGTACAGGCGAACAGCACACCGACCCCGGCGACGGCCGACGCGAGCGCCACCGCCCCCGCGCCCCCCGCACCCGAGCCGGCCATGCCGGCTGTGATCACCAGGGCCAGGCCGGCATTGGCGAGCACAGCCGCGAGCAGTGCGGCGGTGAGCGGGGCACGGCGGCCGACCCTCGCCGACGACAGCATCTCCTGACGGCCCGTCTCCTCCTCCTCGCGGGTGTGGCGCACCACGACGACCAGACTCATCACCGCTGCCAGCGCCGCGCCGAAGGCGATCATGCGCCAGCTGACCAGCCCACCGACGGAGTCGTCGAACACGGGCCCGTACATCGCCCGCACCGAACTGTTGCCGTTCATCGACGCGGCGAGCTCGGCTCGCTGGGCCGGCGTTCCGTAGAGCGACGAGATGGACGTACCGACCGAGGAGAAGGAGCCGCCGAGGACGAGCACCCAGACGGGAATGACGATGCGGTCGCGCCGCAGGGCGAGCCTCAGCAGGGTCCAGGTGCCGGTGAGCTGACCGGTGGACGCCCGGCGTCGCACACCGGTCTTCGCTCCGAGGGAGACGGCGGTCATCGCGCCACCACCTCCGACGACTGCTCAGCGTCTCCCGCGTAGTGCCGGAGGAAGAGCTCCTCCAGCGTGGGCGGGGTGCACGTCAGCGAACGGACGCCGGACGAGGAAAGGACCTTGAGGACGGCGTCCAATCGGTCCGTGTCCACTTGGAGCGAGACCCGCCGCCCTTCGATATCGAGGTCATGGATCCCGGGGAGCCGTGCCAGGCCGTCCGGATCGCGTATCAGCTCGGCGCTGATGTGCGTCCGTGTCAGATGACGCATGTCCGCCAGTGAACCGGTCTCCACCGTCCTGCCCTGGCGGATGATGCTGACCCGGTCGCAGAGCGATTCGACCTCGCTCAGAATGTGGCTGGACAGCAGCACCGTCCGGCCGTGCGCACGCTCCTCCGCCACGCAGCGCTGGAACACCTCCTCCATCAGCGGGTCGAGCCCGCTGGTCGGCTCGTCCAGGATCAGCAGGTCGACGTCCGACGCGAAAGCGGCGACCAGGGCCACCTTCTGCCGGTTGCCCTTGGAATACGTCCGGCCCTTCTTCGTCGGGTCGAGCTCGAAGCGGTCCACGAGGTCCGCGCGCCGGGCCTCGTCGAGGCCGCCGCGCAGCCGCCCGTACAGGTCGATCACCTCGCCGCCGGAGAGGTTGCGCCACAGCGTGACGTCCCCGGGGACGTACGCCACGCGCCGGTGCAGCTCGACCGCGTCGTGCCAGGGGTCGCGGCCGAGCAGCTGGGCCGCACCGGAGTCGGCTCTGAGCAGCCCCAGCAGGACCCGGATGGCGGTGGACTTCCCCGACCCGTTCGGCCCGAGGAAGCCGTGGACCTCACCGGTCTCGACGGCCAGGTCGAGCCCGTCCAGCGCCTGCGTCCGGCCGAACGATTTGCACAGTCCGGCCACGGTGATTGCCTTCGTCATGATTTTGAACGTACGCTACTTTCACAACTTTGTGAAGTTAAGGAAGCGTATAAACTCGAAGGAGTGACCTGCAGTGGCGCACGGAGGAAGAGGAGCGGGATGAGCGGCGAATCCGCGGAGGAGAGCGCGGTCGATGGCGCGGTCCGGAGCCCGGGGGACCGGGACGCCGAGGCGGTCGCGCGGTTCGTGGAGCGGTTCGCGTCCGAGATGACCGAGGCGGGGATGCAGCGCATGGCCTCGCGCGTCTTCGCGGCCCTGCTCGCGGACGACGACGCCTCGATGACCTCGGCGGAGCTCGCGCTGGCCCTGCAGATCAGTCCCGCGGCCGTATCCGGCGCGATCAACTACCTCACGCAGGTCAGCATGGTCGGCCGCGAACGCGAACCGGGCTCGCGTCGCGACCGGTACCGCCTGCACAACGAGATCTGGTACACCACCTTCGCCGGCCGCGACCAGGTCCTCATTCGCTGGGAGCGCACCCTCAGGGAAGGCGCGCGCACCCTCGGCGAGCACACCCCGGCCGGCGCCCGGATCGCCGAGACGGCGGCGTTCTTCGAGTTCCTGCAGGTGGAGCTGGAGGGGCTGATGGGCCGCTGGGAGGAGCACCGCAAGACCCTCGACCTGCCGGCGGGCAGTACCGGCGCGGGCACCTGAGCACCCGCACCCGCTATCCGGCCGGGAGCATCAGCCCCCAGGCCCCCGCCCGGACCGTCCACGTCCGGGTCCGCACCGGCCCCGCGACCTGTATGTCCGCCCGGTAACGGAAGTCCGCACCCGAGACGGTGACCGCCTTCGCCTCCGTGGTGACCGGGGCGGTGTCCGGAGCGTCGATCGTCACGGCGGCCAAGCCGTCGTCGCCACAGCCCGACGTCACCGTCACGGAGGCGACCGGGCGGTCGAGGTCGTTCAGCACGACGCCGTCGGCCTCCACGCGCAGCCGGTGGGTCGGTGGCACGGCCGGCGGTTCCGGAGGCGCTGGGCGCACCAGGGTGCGGACCAGCGAGCGGCAGGCGTCCCAGACGGAGGAGACGCCCGAGTGGTCGGCTCCCGCCCCCGGGGCTCCGTTCAGCGCGGGGATGCGCAGTGCGCCGAGGACCACACCGTCGCTGTCGTCGACGAGCAGGTCGAGGCGCCGCACCGCCCCGTCCAGCGCTGTGCGCGCCGCTGCCACGGCGCCGTTCGGCACGCCGAGCGAGTGGGCGAGTTCCAGCGCGCCCGACGCGCCGACGGGAACGAGAGACAGCGCGCTCATGGCGGGCTCCCGCTCCCGGTGCAGCAGAGACACGGCGCGCCGGAGCGCCCGGTCGTCGCCGATCACCACCGGCCGCCGGCCGCCCCGGCGGGACAGGGCCCGGGCGAATTCCCCGGGGCTGTCCGGGAGGCAGATCTTGGCGTGCGAGCCCGCGCTCAGCACGTCCTTCGCGATGCGGACGGACTCGCCGTCCGTCCGGCGGGCGACCGGATCGATCACCACCAGCAGGTGGGGCGCACCGTTACCGGGGGGCTGGGCAGCCGACACCTCGGTCCTTCCTCGGGTAGCATCTTGGTGCAAGAGCCCCTTGCGCTATTGCGCCAGGGGTTTCGTCTATTCCGGGGCACCCGGTTCGACGGTTCGGACTGTGTCGTACAACGACGTACGGCATGCACGGCGTTTTCGTACGCCCCCTGACCTTGGACATGCCCCGCCCGGAAGGGGTGTACGCCTGTGCCCGCACTTGTGCTGCTCGGTGCTCAGTGGGGTGACGAGGGCAAGGGAAAGGCCACCGACCTCCTCGGTGGATCCGTGGACTATGTGGTGCGCTACCAGGGCGGCAACAACGCCGGCCACACGGTGGTCGTCGGTGACCAGAAGTACGCACTGCATCTCCTCCCCTCCGGCATCCTGTCACCGGGATGTACCCCGGTCATCGGTAATGGTGTCGTCGTCGACCCGGCGGTCCTGCTCTCCGAGCTGAGTGGGCTGAACGACCGCGGCGTGGACACGTCGAAGCTGCTGATCAGCGGCAACGCTCATTTGATCACCCCGTACAACGTCACCGTCGACAAGGTGACGGAACGGTTCCTCGGGAAGCGCAAGATCGGCACCACCGGGCGCGGTATCGGCCCGACGTACGCCGACAAGATCAACCGGGTCGGCATCCGCGTCCAGGACCTCTACGACGAGTCGATCCTGGAGCAGAAGGTCGAGGCGGCCCTGGAGCAGAAGAACCAGCTTCTGGCCAAGGTCTTCAACCGGCGCGCCATCGAGGCCGGCAAGGTCGTCGAGGACATGCTCCAGTACGCGGAGCAGCTCAAGCCCTACGTGGCCGACACGACGCTCGTCCTGAACAACGCCATCGACGCGGGCAAGGTCGTCCTGTTCGAGGGCGGCCAGGGCACGCTGCTCGACGTCGACCACGGCACGTACCCGTTCGTGACCTCCTCGAACCCGACCGCGGGCGGCGCCTGCACCGGTGCCGGAGTCGGCCCGACCAAGATCAGCCGCGTCATCGGCATCCTCAAGGCGTACACCACCCGCGTCGGCGCCGGTCCGTTCCCGACGGAGCTGCTCGACGAGGACGGCGAGGCGCTGCGCCGGATCGGCGGCGAGCGCGGTGTCACCACCGGCCGTGACCGCCGGTGCGGCTGGTTCGACGCGGTCATCGCGCGGTACGCGACCCGGGTCAACGGCCTCACCGACTTCTTCCTCACCAAGCTGGACGTGCTGACCGGCTGGGAGCAGATCCCGGTGTGCGTGGCGTACGAGATCGACGGCAAGCGCGTCGAGGAGCTCCCGTACAACCAGACCGACTTCCACCACGCGAAGCCGGTCTACGAGATGCTGCCGGGCTGGTCCGAGGACATCACCAAGGCGAAGACGTTCGCCGACCTGCCGAAGAACGCGCAGGCGTACGTGAAGGCGCTGGAGGAGATGTCCGGCGCCCCGATCTCCGCGATCGGCGTCGGCCCCGGCCGTACCGAGACCATCGAGATCAACTCGTTCCTGTAGTCGTACGGGTGCACAGGAGGGCCGGGGCGGCGGTTGAGCCCCGGCCCTCCGGCATGTGCGCGCTCAACGCGGTCGGCTGGTCTAGACCTTGACAGGTCCAGACCAGCGGCGGTTGGGTGCAGGGACGTCCGCACGGCCTGCCCGCCGAGGTGTGCGGCGCTCCATGCCCGTCCTCGTCGAAGGAGTGAGCAGCGCTGAACCGCATCAAGAGCATCCTGACCGTAGTGAGCGCGGTCGTCGCCACGGCAGCCTTCCTGCCCGGCATCGCCACCGCCGCACCGGCCGCATCGGACGCCGCAGGCTCCGCGCCGTGCGCACCCCTGTGGAACTCCTCGACCGCCTACACGGCGGGCGGCGCGGTCTCGCACCACGGCCGCAACTGGACGGCGAAGTGGTGGACGCGGAACGAGAATCCGGGCGCCACCACCGCCTGGGCCGACGCGGGCGCCTGTACGGGAGGGGTTTCCGACTTCGTCATCAGTGAGGCGGAGTTCGACGAGATCTTCCCCGAGCGCGACCCCTTCTACACCTACCAGGGCCTGATCGACTCGCTGCACGCGTATCCCCGTTTCGCCAACACCGGTACCGAGGAGACCAGGAGCCGGGAGGCCGCGGCGTTCCTGACGCATGCCGACTTCGAGTCGGTCGGCCTGCGGTACGTGAAGGAGATCAACGAGGCCAACTACTGGATCAAGTGCGACTACAGCCGGCCGTTCGGCTGTCCGGCCGGCCAGTCCGCCTACTACGGACGCGGCCCGATCATGTTCAGCTGGAACTTCAACTACAAGGCGGCGGGGGACGCGCTCGGCCTCGACCTGCTCAACGACCCCTGGCTGGTGGAGCGTGATCCGTCCGTCGCCTGGCAGACCGCCCTCTGGTACTGGAACACCCAGAACGGTCCCGGAACCATGACCTCCCACGACGCCATGGTCGGCGGGGCCGGCTTCGGCGAGACGATCCGCTCGCTCAACGGCTCGTTGGAGTGCAACGGCGGAAACCCCGGCTCGGTGCAGGCCCGGGCGGCCAAGTACGAGCACATCACGGAGGTCGTCGGCGTCAACCCGGGCTCACATCTCACCTGCTGACGCGCCATCGGGGCCCGGGGCCGGTGCGATCGGCGAATCGTGAGCAGGGCCCCGGGGCCCTCGCGGTCGAAGAGGGTCCGTTCTTTTGGTCTAGACCTTGACAGGTCCAGACCAACCGCGCTTGAGTGGCGGCAACCCCCCACAGCGGTGTGCCGCGACGACCGGTGCGCCGCGACGAAGGAGTGTGCAGATGTTCCGACGCATCATGGGCCTGCTCGCCGCGCTGGGCGCGGTCGTCGCAGGGCTCGTCGTACTCCCCGCCACCACCGCCTCGGCCGCCGACTGCGCGGTCGCGTGGAACGCCTCGTCCGTGTACACGGGCGGCGGCTCCGCCTCGTACAACGGGCACAACTGGACCGCCAAGTGGTGGACGCTGAACGAGAAACCGGGCAGCTCGGACGTCTGGGCCGACCAGGGCGCCTGCGGAAGCGGAGGCGGCACCGACCCGGGCGGCCCGGGCTCGTCCTCCGGCTTCGTGGTCAGCGAGGCGCAGTTCAACCAGATGTTCCCCGGCCGCAGTTCCTTCTATACGTACAGCGGGCTGGTCGCCGCGCTGGACGCCTATCCGGGCTTCGCCAACACCGGCAGTGACACCGTGAAGAGGCAGGAGGCCGCGGCCTTCCTCGCCAACGTCAGCCACGAGACCGGCGGACTGGTGTACATCGTCGAGCAGAACACCGCCAACTACCCCCACTATTGCGACAGCAGCCAGCCCTACGGGTGCCCGGCGGGCCAGGCCGCGTACTACGGGCGCGGTCCGATCCAGCTCAGCTGGAACTTCAACTACAAGGCCGCGGGCGACGCGCTGGGCATCGACCTGCTCCACAACCCGAACCTGGTGCAGACCGACGCCGCCGTGGCCTGGAAGACCGGCCTCTGGTACTGGAACACCCAGAACGGCCCCGGCACCATGACCGCCCACAACGCCATGGTGAACGGCGCCGGCTTCGGTGAGACGATCCGCTCCATCAACGGCTCGATCGAGTGCAACGGCGGCAACCCCGCCCAGGTCCAGAGCCGTATCGACAAGTACCAGGCGTTCGTGCAGATCCTCGGCACCACGCCCGGTTCCAACTTGAGCTGCTGACCAGCGCTTTCACCCGGCAACTTCACTCGTGTGGGGGACGCCTCCGGCCTTGCGGACGGAGGCGTCCCCCACCTCGTTGTCAGTGGTCGCCTCTAACGTCGCAAGCATCGGGACCGCAGGCGGTCGGCGCACGAGGAGAGGTCATCACGATGGAGTTCCGGATCGAACGAGGCGAGCTGGCGGATGCCGTCGCCTGGGCCGCCCGCGTTCTGCCCACCAGGTCGCCCGTGCCCGTCCTGGGTGGTCTGCTGCTGGAGGCGACGGACGGCAGACTGAGCATCTCCGGCCTGGACTACGAGGCATCCGCCCGTATCGAGGTCGCGGCGCGGACCGAACGGCCCGGGAAGGTCCTGGTCATGGGCCGCCGGCTGCTCGACGTGTGCAAGGTGCTGCCCGAAGGGCCGGTGGAATGCGCGGTTGAGGGCTCACGGTTCACGGTGACGGGCGGCGGCGCCGGATTCGGTCTGTCCGTCCTGCCGCTGGACGACTATCCCGCGCTGCCGCCGCTGCCCGAGATACTCGGTGAGGTGGACGGGCAGGAGTTCGCGGCAGCCGTCGCCGACGTGTCGGTGGCCGCCGGCCGGGACGACACCCTCCCCACGCTCACCGGAATCCGCCTGGCGCTCGACGGCGAGCGGATGACCCTCGCGGCCACCGACCGCTACCGCTTCGCCGTCCGTACGCTCGACTGGCGGCCCTCGGGCCACGGCACCACCGCCGACGTCGTCGTCTCGGCCCGTCGGCTCAGCGAGATCGCCCGCTCGGTCGGCGCCCGCCCCGGCACGGTCCGCCTCGCCCTGGACAGCGGTTCGGCGGGCTTCGAACGGGAGGGCATGCGCACCACGGTCCGGCTGCTCGACGGCCGGCTCCCGCGCCACGACAAGCTGTTCGTGCTGAGCGGTCCGGTCAAGGCGGTGACCGAGCGCGAACCGCTGGTGGAGGCGGTGAAGCGGGTCGCGGTCGTGGCGGACGGCGACAGCCCGCTCCAGTTCGTGTTCACCGGGGACTCCGTCCTGCTCCAGGCCGGGTACGAGGACGACGTGGCGTCCCAGCGCCTGCCCGCCGGGCTCCTGGGCGCCGATGAGATCGCCGTGGGGTTCAACCCTTCCTACCTGATGGACGCGCTGGCCACGTTCGACAGCCCGGTGCTCCGGTTCCAGCTCATGGGCCAGGGGCAGCGCGCCATGATCACCGGGCACCGGAACCACGAGGAAGCGGCGGCAGCGGCGGACGGGGTGGGGGACACGGTCCACCAGCACCTGCTCATGTCGCTCCGGCCGCTGATCCAGTGAAACCGGCGGCGGGGCAGGGCAGCGGGCGGCCGTGCGCGCGCACCGGCGGTCCCGCCCGGCCCGGTGCGTCAGCCGGACTTCGTGTACGTGAGCTTCTCACCGCTCGACGTGTTCTCACGGCTCAGACTCCCGTCCGGGAGCAGGGTGAGCGTCGTCGGAGCGCCCGGGGAGCAGGAAGCCGCAGGCTCCCCCTCCGTCACGGTGGAGGGGCCGATGCTGACGGACTCGCCCTCGGCGGCCGCGGCGGTCAGGGGCGCCTCGAAGACGCAGTGGTAGGTGCCGCCGTCGGCGAGGGGGCCCTCGGCGGTCAGGGTGAGGACCGTGTCGCCCGCCTCGCCCTGGCGGATGACGAGTTCACGTGTGGAGTGGCCGGTGTCGTTGTCGATGCTGCCGGACCAAGAGCCCAGGTAGCCGTCGGGGATGCCGCCGTCGCCGTTTTCCCCGTCGTCGGGCGAGGGGTCCGGGGAGACGTCGGGGGAGGGGGACTCGTCGATGGCCCGGGACGGACTGGGCCCGGCCGAGTGGGTGGGCCCGGCCGTGGGCGTGCCGCCCTTGTCGTTCATGAGGGCGTAGACGGACCCGCCGGCGCCTACGGCGACCAGCACGGCGACGAGGATCAGCGCGATGGTCGAGCCGCTGCTCCTGCGGGCCGGTCCGGGAGCGGGGGCCGGATGCTGGGCGGCGGTGGGGTACCCGGGGCCGTACGGGGGAGTGGCGCCCTGGCCGGGCTGCGGCGGGTAGCCGTACGGATAGCCGTGGTCCGGGCTCGGCTGCTGGGGGTAGCCGTATGCCTGGCCCTGGTCGGGCTGCTGCGGATAGCCGTATCCCGGGCCGGGGGCGGCCTGCTGCGGGTGGCCGTAGCCCTGGACCTGCTGCGGCTGGGCGGCCTGATGCGGGTAGCCGTAGCCGGGTGGCGGGGCGGCCGGGGGCGGCCCGCTCGGCGGCGCGGCGGCGGGACCGGCCGCGCCGGGGCCCGCGGTGGGGAGCGCGTGGCCGGGGCCGGACCCGGGCTGTCCGGGGGACGGCAGCGGGGCGGTCGGACCGGTGGGAGCGTCGAGGACCTCGGTCGCCGGCTCGGCGGCAGGTTCGGCGCCCGGGCCGGACGGGGCGCCGGACACAGCGCCGGGGGGAGTGTCGGACGGGGCGCCGCTCACCGCGCCGGCGGGGGCGCCCGGCTTGGTGAGGGGGACCGCACCCTGCGGCTGCCCGGCGCCGGGAGTCGGGGCGGGGCCCGTGACCCTGGCCGGCCCCGGCACGGCGTCCGTCGGCACGCTGTCGGCCGGCACCGCGTCGGCCGGCACCGCGTCGTCCGGCGCGTCACCGCACCCCGCAGCGACGGGCATCCCGCCACCTGGCACCGCTGCGTCGGCCGGGACCGCGGCGTCGGCCGGGACCGCGGCGTCGGCCGGCACCGCTGTGCCCGCCGGGACCGCTGCGTCGACCGGCACCGCGTCCTCGGGATCCTCCGAGTCGAGCAGACCCACGGCGTGGCGGCCGAGCTGGGCGAGGAGGGCACCGGGGAGCCAGGGCTCCGCGCCGCTGTCGTCGTCGGCCAGGAGCGCCAGGATGTCGTCCGTGGACGGCCGGGCCTGCGGGTCCTTGTGGAGGCAGCCGCGAATCAGGTCGTCGAGCCCGGGCGTGACCCCGGTCAGGTCCGGGTCCTCCTGCGCGATGCGGAACAACAGGGCGTGCATCTCGTTGGCCGCGGCGCCGAAGGGGAGCCTCCCGGTCAGGGCGTACGTCAGCACCGACCCCAGGCAGAACACGTCACTGGCCGCGCTGACCCGCTCGCCCCGCACCTGTTCCGGCGACATGAACCCGGGTGTGCCGACGAGGGCGCCGGTGCGGGTGAGGCCGCCGTCGGTGATGGTGTCCAGGGCCCTCGCTATCCCGAAGTCGATGACGCGCGGGCCGTCGATCGTGAGCAGGATGTTGGAGGGCTTCAGGTCCCGGTGGATGAGGCCGGCCGTGTGGATGGCCTTCAGGGCGTGAGCCAGACCGGAGCCGAGAACGCGGACGGACCGCTCCGGCAGAGGACCGTAGGCGCCGGGGTACGGGCCGGATGCGGTGGCCGGCCCGCCCGAGACGGTGGCGTGCAGGGAGGGACCCGCCACATACCCGGTGGCGACCCACGGGACGTCGGCCTCGGTGTCGGCGTCCAGGACGGGCGCGGTCCACGCGGAACCCACCCGGCGAGCGGCCCGCACCTCCTGACGGAACCGGTCGCGGAATTCCTGCTGCGCGGCCAGCTCCTCGCGGACCAGCTTGAGCGCGACCGTACGGCCGCGGTCGGACCGGGCCAGATACACCTGGCCCATCCCGCCCGCGCCGAGCCGCCCGAGCAGGCGGTAGGCGCCGATGCGCTGTGGATCGGTGGACCCGAGCTTCTCCATGGTGTGCGGCCTCCCCCGTACGACAACACGCCGGACGGGGACGAGAATAGCGGCGTGGATCGCGGCGCCGGGCCCCTCCGGGGCTCAGGACCGGTGCGACCCCGGTCTAAGGTGACCCGGAACCGAATGGGGGAGGGGCGCCCATGTGCGCGAGCGGAGCCGTCACCCGCAGCACCCTGCGACAGCAGATCGCGGACGCGCTGCGCGACGAGGTGCTCGCCGGGCGTCTGCTGCCGGGGCGGGAGTTCACCGTCAAGCAGATCGCCGAGCAGTACGGGGTGTCCGCGACACCCGTCCGCGAGGCGCTGTTCGACCTGTCCGCGCAGGGTCTGCTCGAATCCGACCAGCACCGCGGCTTCCGGGTGCACCAGTTCACGGTCGATGACTACCGGGCGATGGTGGAGGCCCGTGCCCTGGTCATGGACGGGGTCATCCGGGACGTCTTCCACGAGCCGGTTCCGGACCGGCGGGCCGACTACCGGGACGCGCTCGTCTCGGTACGCCGCCGGGCAGAGGAGGCCGCCCGTGCGGCGCGCAGCGGCGACCTGGACATCCTCATCGGCTACGACCTGCGCTTCTGGCGCGAACTCGGCGGGCTCATCGGCAACGGCTACATCAGCGACTTCCTGCACCGGCTGCGCGTCCAGGCATGGGTGTTCGCCGTGCCGTACCTGCGGGACGACGCCGACCTGCGGGACTGGCTGTGGAACGGCCACGCCGAGCTGGTCACCGCCATCACGCACCGGGACCGCGAGGCCCTGCGTGCGGCGATAGACGGATACAACGGCCACGCGCTGAGCTGGGCCGACCGCCTGGCCGGGCTGGGGCCGTCCGCGGGGGACACCGAGGGGCACGCCTGAATCCCCCGGGCACGGTCGCCACCGAGCGCGCCCCGGGCCGGTCCTGAGCGACCACTGTGCGCGCGGTGCCGGTCGCATTACGCTGTCCCGACCACCGCACACCCCCGTTGGAGAGCGAGACTTCGTGGCCTGTGACCTGTGGCTGGTCCCCCTCGTCGATGTGCTGTGCCACAGCCCCGACAACCCCTTCGCCGAAGAGATCGCCCTCTACGACAAAGCCCTGGGCGAGGCCGGTCTGCCGCCCGTCCCCGTTTACGCCTACATGCCGGGACTGACCGGAGACGTCGCCCCGGTCGCCGGCTTCGACTACGACGCGCTGCACTTCCTGCGCCGCGCCTACCTCCTCCAGCTCAGCGGTCTCGCCGTCACGCCGGTCGGTGAGCTGGGCGGGGACTACGAGCAGTTGCTGGAGATGTTCGAGGCCACGGCCCGGCAGTCGCACCTGGTGTGGCACTTCGACCACGCGGGGGCTTACGTCCCCCTCGACTTCGCCGCGCCCGTCTCCACCGACGACCTGCTGGCAGCGGGCGGCCCGCTCGGTTCCGCGCACGGGCTGCTGCGAGAGCTGGAGTTCGTCGCCCCGGCCATCGGAATCGACCCGGCGAACCCGCCGGCCGCGCCCCTGCCGCCCGCCGCCCCCACCGAGCTGGAGGAACCGGCGACCTCCGTCCCGTACGACGACAATCCGTTCGCCCTGGAGCGCCACGTCTGGCTCGGCCTGCACGCCGCGGCCACCCGCAGCCTCGCCCAGGGATCGATGATCGTCTTCAGCTGACGCGTTCCCGGTGCCCCCGCCGGAGCCCCGCACCGGCCGGCGAACGGTCAGCGCGGGGACTCCGGCGGCCGCTGCCGAGGCATGTTCGGCCGGCCCATCGACTGGAGCGGGAAACGTCCGGGTGCCGCTCCCGGCTCCGGGCGCCCGTTCCCGGAACCGCCGGAGACCAGGGCCTGCATCCCCAGCGGCGCGGGCCCGGCCCGGAACTCCACCATCCAGTCGGCGGTCTCCGACCGTACGAGCTCCGTGATGTCCTCGGAGAAGCGCCGCAGCACGCCCAGGCACCGCTCGGTCGCCTCGCTCGCCGTGCCCTCGGCCGGCCCGAGCACCTCCCGTACGCACTCCGACGCCCAGTCGAACCGGAGCACCTGAAGACGGCGCTGCACCGCCTGCGCGGTCGCGAGGTTCCTTATCCAGCCCGAGGTCAGGCCGAAGTAGCGGTCGCACGCCATGCACGCGGCACCGAGGAGCAGCGACAGATAGCCCCAGCCGGCCGCGCCGTGCAGTGCGCCCGTCAGGTCGAGCAGCGGCAGGGCGGCGCCCGCGACCGCACCGGCGGCGGTGCCCATCCGCAGCGCCCTGGCAGCGCGGCGCTTCCACAGCCGGTCGTTCAGATACCAGTCGGCGGTGCGCAGCGCGTCCGCCTCCAGCCACCGGTAGAGCTCGTCCAGCCGCTGGGAGGGCTCTCCCCAGTCGCCCAGCGGGAACGGCTCCCCGGTCAGGTCACGGGCTCGCCCCGCACGGTCCTCGGAGTCCGTACCGGAGGGAGCGGCCGCACCCGCCGGTCCGGGCGTGCCGGACTTGCGGGGCGGCACTTCGGGCTGCATCTCCGGCTGACTCACCGGGGTACTCCTCTGCATGCTGCATAGCGACGCGTGCTCTCGACCGCGTACTCGACGACGGGGCGGATCCTTGCTCTGCTCCCGGTCCCTGGACGCGACGGGCAGTCCCCCATGCGTAACCATGCGTGAGGAGGGGTAGGCGCGTGCGTGCCGGGACGCATGCCCTTCCTACCGCCGAATGGTGGGCCGTGGGGTCGAAATCGCGGTATTCCCGGGTGTGCACGGCCTCTGGTCAGGTATAGGAGCCGCGGCACGGCTCCCCCGATCTCACTCGAAAGAGTTGCTCGTCGGCGGGTGGGGCGCGCCGCCCGGGGACCACGTAGGCTCGGCATACCGAAACATTTGTCGTCGAAATGCCTGGAGTGACCGTGATTCCCGGTGGTGGTCAGCCCAATATGCAGCAGCTGCTGCAGCAGGCCCAGAAGATGCAGCAGGATCTCGCCCAGGCCCAGGAAGAGCTTGCCAGAACCGAGGTCGACGGCCAGGCCGGCGGCGGCCTGGTCAAGGCGACGGTCAACGGCTCGGGCGAGCTGCGCGCCCTGGTGATCGACCCGAAGGCGGTGGACCCGGAGGACACCGAGACCCTCGCGGACCTCGTCGTCGCGGCGGTCCAGGCGGCCAACGAGAACGCCCAGCAGCTCCAGCAGCAGAAGCTGGGCCCGCTGACCCAGGGGCTGGGCGGCGGCATGCCCGGCCTGCCGTTCTGACCGGCCGCATACCCAAGACCGTACGTACCCCCTACGGTACGTACCACGACTCAGCCGACTCAGTCAGGAAGGCGTTCCGTTGTACGAAGGCGTGGTTCAGGACCTCATCGACGAACTGGGCAGGCTGCCCGGCGTCGGTCCCAAGAGCGCGCAGCGGATCGCCTTCCACGTGCTGCAGGCGGAGCCGACGGACGTGCGGCGCCTGGCCCACGCCCTCCTGGAGGTCAAGGACAAGGTCCGCTTCTGCGCGGTCTGCGGCAACGTGGCCCAGGAGGAGGAGTGCGGGATCTGCCGCGACCCGCGGCGCGACCGGTCGGTCATCTGCGTGGTCGAGGAGCCCAAGGACGTCGTCGCGATCGAGCGCACCCGTGAGTTCCGGGGGCGCTACCACGTGCTGGGCGGGGCCATCAGCCCCATCGAGGGTGTCGGTCCGGACGACCTGCGCATCCGCGAGCTCCTCGC
Source organism: Streptomyces sp. SAS_281 (assembly GCF_052542855.1). Classification (NCBI taxonomy): domain Bacteria; kingdom Bacillati; phylum Actinomycetota; class Actinomycetes; order Kitasatosporales; family Streptomycetaceae; genus Streptomyces; species Streptomyces sp. SAS_281. The sequence continues at coordinate 9,630 of NZ_JBMNDO010000052.1, read as the reverse complement.
CCGGCTCGCCGACGGCTCCATCACCGAGCTGATCCTGGCGACCGACCCCAACCTGGAGGGCGAGGCCACCGCGACGTATCTGGCGCGGATGGTGAAGCCGATGGGCCTGCGTGTCACCCGGCTCGCCAGCGGCCTGCCGGTGGGCGGCGACCTGGAGTACGCGGACGAGGTCACGCTCGGCCGCGCCTTCGAGGGGAGGCGTCTGCTCGATGTCTGACGGTCGCGTTCCCGCATCTCACGGCGGCTTTACGTTCAGCGCGGTTATCTTCTACCCACCGTCTCCGACCGGTCACACGGGAGGTCTCCTCGATGTCTGACGCCACGTTGAACACCGTCACGCAGGACCCCGGCGATTTCGCGGTCCAGATCGCCGACCAGATCAAGACGTTCATCGTCGCGGTCACCGAGGTGTCCAAGGTCGAGGAGCCGGAGGAGGCCGTTCCGGTCCTGCTCCTCCAGGTCTCCCAGCTCCTGCTGGCCGGCGGCCGGCTCGGCGCGTACGAGGACATCGTCCCCGACGAGCGCTACGAGCCCGACCTGGGCGCCGAACCGGACGCGGACGGCCTGCGCGAGCGCTTCGCGGCCCTCCTGGAGCCGATCGACGTCTACTCCGAGGTCTTCGACCCGTACGAGCCCCGCAAGGCCCCGGTCGCGGCCCGCATCTCCGACGACCTGGCCGACCTCGTCACCGACCTGCGCCACGGCCTGGCCCACTACGAGGAGGGCCGCACCACCGAGGCCCTGTGGTGGTGGCAGTTCTCCTACTTCTCCAACTGGGGCTCCACCGCTTCCGCCGCTCTGCGCGCCCTCCAGTCCCTGATCGCCCACATCCGCCTCAACCAGCCCCTCCAGGAGCTGGACGGCCTGGACACCGACCAGGACGCCGGCGACGACGATCTCGCCGAGGAGGCGGGCCGCGTCATGTTCGAGGAGATCGCGGGACCGCTGGGTCTGCGCCCGGCCAAGTAGGGGCCCCGGCCGTCCGGTGGCCCGGACCGCGTGTGGGCTGGGCCACAAAAGGGAATGCGTACGTGTCCGGTGGGCAGCAGGGCGGTACGAGCGGTTCGGAGCGACACGCCGATGATCACGTGGTGAGCGGGACATCTCAGCATGTGGTATCAGCGGGGTGTTTCCGGGCTGCTCGTTAAACTGAGCCGACCGCAGTAATGGACTGAGCGAGGAGCGCACGTGGGCCTTGTCGTGCAGAAGTACGGAGGCTCCTCCGTAGCCGATGCCGAGGGCATCAAGCGCGTCGCCAAGCGAATCGTCGATGCCAAGAAGAACGGCAACCAGGTGGTTGTCGTGGTGTCCGCGATGGGCGACACGACGGACGAGTTGATCGATCTCGCCGAGCAGGTATCCCCGATACCGGCCGGGCGTGAGTTCGACATGCTGCTGACCGCGGGAGAGCGGATCTCCATGGCGCTGCTGGCCATGGCGATCAAAAACCTGGGCCACGAGGCCCAGTCGTTCACCGGCAGCCAGGCGGGCGTCATCACCGACTCGGTCCACAACAAAGCGCGCATCATCGATGTGACGCCGGGCCGTATCCGTACGGCGCTGGACGAGGGGAACATCGCGATCGTCGCGGGGTTCCAGGGTGTGTCCCAGGACAAGAAGGACATCACCACCCTCGGCCGCGGCGGGTCCGACACCACTGCCGTCGCGCTCGCGGCCGCACTGGACGCCGAGGTCTGCGAGATCTACACCGATGTGGACGGCGTGTTCACCGCCGACCCGCGGGTCGTCAAGAAGGCCCGTAAGATCGACTGGATCTCCTTCGAGGACATGCTGGAGCTGGCCGCGTCCGGTTCCAAGGTGCTGCTGCACCGCTGCGTCGAGTACGCACGCCGATACAACATCCCGATCCATGTCCGCTCGTCCTTCTCCGGACTCCGCGGCACCTGGGTCAGCAACGAGCCGCAAGGGGACCAGAAGGTGGAGCACGCGATCATCTCCGGAGTCGCCCATGACGTCTCCGAGGCCAAGATCACCGTCGTCGGCGTGCCCGACAAGCCGGGCGAGGCCGCCGCGATCTTCCGTACGATCGCGAACGCCGAGGTCAACATCGACATGGTGGTGCAGAACGTCTCCGCCGCGTCGACCGGCCTGACGGACATCTCGTTCACGCTCCCGAAGGCGGAGGGCCGCAAGGCCATCGACGCCCTGGAGCGCAACCGCGGCGTGATCGGCTTCGACTCGCTGCGCTACGACGACCAGATCGCCAAGATCTCCCTGGTCGGCGCGGGTATGAAGACGAACCCCGGGGTCACCGCGGGCTTCTTCGAGGCGCTGTCCGACGCGGGCGTCAACATCGAGCTGATCTCGACGTCCGAGATCCGCATCTCGGTGGTCACCCGCGCCGACGACGTCAACGAGGCCGTGCGCGCCGTGCACACCGCCTTCGGCCTCGACAGCGACTCCGACGAGGCCGTCGTGTACGGGGGCACCGGCCGATGACCGCGCGCCGCCCTTCGCTCGCGGTCGTCGGCGCGACCGGGGCGATCGGCGGCGTCATGCTCCAGATCCTCTCGCAGCACGCGGACGTCTGGGGCGAGGTCAGACTCGTCGCCTCACCACGCTCGGCCGGCCGCAAGCTGGTCGTACGCGGTGAGGAGAGCGAGGTCCTCGAACTCACCGAGGACGTCTTCGAGGGCATCGACGTGGCACTGTTCCTGGTGCCCGCCGAGGTCTCCGCGCGCTGGGCTCCGCTCGCGGCGTCGAAGGGTGCCGTCGTCATCGACGACTCCGCCGCCTTCCGGGCCGACGACGACATCCCGCTCGTCGTGCCCGAGATCAACCCGCACGCCGTCCGGATGAGACCGCGCGGCATCGTCGCGAACCCGAACTGCACCACGCTGGCGCTGATCGTCGCCATCGGCGCCCTGCACGCCGAATTCGGTCTGCGGGAGCTCGTCGTCTCTTCGTACCAGGCCGTCAGCGGCGCCGGCCGCGACGGGGTCGCCGTACTGCGCGAACAACTGTCGATGGTGGCCGGTACGGAACTCGGTACGAAGCCGGGCGACGTGCGCCGCGTGGTGGGTGACACGCACGGCGGCCCGTTCGCCGCGCCGGTCGCGCTGAACGTCGTCCCGTGGGCCGGGACGGACGCCGGGGACGGCTGGTCGTCGGAGGAACTGGCCATCCGCGAGGAGTGCCGCAAGATCCTCGGCCTGCCGGGCCTGCGCGTGTCGGCGACCTGCGTGTACGTACCCGTCGTCGCCACACACTCGATGTCCGTGCACGCCCGCTTCGAGAACGAGGTCGCGGTCGACCGGGCGCACGAGATCCTGGCCACCGCTCCCGGGGTGGTGCTCTACGACAGCCCGGGCGCCGGCGACTTCCCCACCCCGTCCGACGTGGTCGGCACCGACCCGACCTGGGTCGGCCGGGTCCGCCGCTCGCTGGACGACCCGCAGGCGCTGGAGCTCTTCGTCTGCGGCGACAACCTCCGCAAGGGGGCCGCGCTCAACGTGGCCCAGATCGCCGAATCCGTGGCCGCGGAATTCCCCCTGTCCTGACAGCCCGTGGTCACGAGGTCCGGATCGAACCTGTTTCGCACTTTCTGTGAACGATCTGTGAGCAACTCTCTGGTCTGAACCTCTTGAGCTGGGCAGTCACCGTGACGGACGATGACCTTTCGGTTCGTTGCAACCGCGGGTCGGGCGCCAGGCGTCTAAGCGGTCACTTCTTGCGCGGCGGGGCGCATGTGCGGGGCATCTGGGGAAGAGCGGGTACGTATGAGGGCATATCGCAGGGTCTCAAACGCGCTGCCGTATGCGTACAACCCTGACGGGGGGAAGCGTGTCCAACTGGCGTGGCAGAGGTTCTCGATATCACAGTGGTGGGCCCCTTGCGCGGCGCTTCGGTGCGACCGCTCCGACGGGCCCGTGCAGCCGGTGGCATGCCGGTGATCGCGCCCATGCCCGCCGCGCGTCAGACGGGGCTGCCGGCGCAGCGCGAGGGTGCTGAAGAGGGCGTGGCAGCCGGAACCACCGTCGACCATCTCACCGAAACCTACCGCGCCCACTACCGTTCGCTGCTCGGCCTCGCGGCCCTGCTGCTGGACGACACGGCGTCCTGCGAGGACGTCGTGCAGGAGGCGTTCATCCGCGTGCACTCCGCGCGCAACCGGGTCCGCGAGCCCGAGAAGACCCTCGCGTATCTGCGCCAGACCGTCGTCAACCTCTCCCGCTCCGCGCTGCGCCGCCGCATCCTCGGGCTCAAGCTGCTCTCGAAGCCGATGCCGGACATGGCGAGCGCCGAGGAGGGGGCGTACGACCAACTGGAACGGGACGCGCTGATCAAGGCGATGCGCGGCCTGCAGAGGCGCCAGCGCGAGGTGCTGGTCCTGCGCTACTTCGCGGACATGACCGAGGCTCAGGTCGCCGAGACGCTGGGCATATCCCTGGGCTCGGTGAAGGCGTACGGGTCACGCGGTATCGCGGCCCTGCGCGTGGTGATGGAGGCGCAGGCATGAACCGGCGCGGTGACCAGCACGACCATGAACAGGACCTGCGGCCGGGGGGCCGTAACGGATACCGGCGCGGTTCCTCGCGCGGGTTCCCGCTGGACCGGACTGGGAACGGAACTGTGAACCACGGGCCGGAGAACGCCCCGCACGCGGACCGCGACGGCGACGGCGACACCCAGGGCCTCGTGGCCCCGGCCGGACTGTTCGGCGGGGGCGGCTCGTCCGGCGGAGGCACGCCCTTCGGCGACGACGGTGACGACGGCGCCGAGGATGCGCTGCGCCGCATGATGCACGGTGTCGTGCAGGGACTGGAGCCGAGCGAGGGCAGCCTCGACCGGCTGCAGCGCGCGGTCCCCGCCCGGCGGGCCCGTCGGCGGCAGGCCCTGGTCGGCGCCGCCGCGGCGGCACTGCTCATCGGCACCGCGATCCCCGCGTTCGTCCACGTCGCCAACTCGGAGGGCTCCAGCACGGCCAGCCCCGCCATCGCCGGCCACGGCGAGCAGGCGCAGGGCGGTAACGGCGACGACCGCGGCGCGGACTCCGGCAACGGCGGTGGCGGCGAGAGCGGCGGCGGCCATCCGAACGGCGGCCAGGGGCTTCCGGACAGCACCACGACCCCGTCCGACCGCAGCGGCCAGGGCCAGGACGGCGATCCGTCCGGCGCGTCCGCCGATCCCGCCAGGAGCGCGGTGGACCCCATGCGCCCGTGCGACCCGGGACAGCTCGGCGTGAGGTCGGCCACGGCCGGCGCGGCGGGTGCCGACGGCACCGTGTACGGAGCCTTCCGCATTGCCAACGTGTCCGGCGACAACTGCGTGGTGAGCAGCGGCGGCACCGTGGGCTTCGAGGCGATGGGTGCGGCCGATCCGGCCCGGATCGAGGTCGTCCGGCACACCGAGGGCGACCCCGCCTCCGGTCTGCCCGACCCCGCCACCGAGGAGACCGCTGTCGTGTTGAAGCCGGACGCGGTCTACGAGGTGCAGTTCGCCTGGGTTCCCAAGGACACCTGTCCGTCCACCGGTGGTTCGCCCTCCCCGACGCCGACGGACGGCACGGTGGGTGCCGGCAGCGGCGGTTCGGCCGGATCCGCGGCGGCCGGCGGCACCGGCGAGAGCGAGACGGGTACGGAGACGCAGTTCGGCAGCGACGGTGCCGCACCCGCCCAGGGCAGCATCTCCGTGCAGCACACCCCGGAGCCGGGGGCCCCGGTCGCCGCGACGAAGATCGACAACGCCTGCGCGGGAACCATTTACCGGACGGGCGTCCTGGAACCCTCTTCGTAGGAGCGGGTACGGGCGGCCGGTGGCCCGGGCCGCCTGCTCACGCCCCTGAGCGGGCCTCCGCCTCGGGGGCCGGCGGGATGGCGGTTCCCGCCTCGGGGGCCGGCGGGGTGGCCGTCTCCGCCTCGGGGACCAGGCCGAGCCGCACGTCCCGGGCGGCCTCGGCCTCGCGCCGGAGCAGTCGGAACCACATGAAGACCACGAACCCGGCGAAGACGAACCACTCACCCGTGTAGCCGAGGTTCTGGAAAGCCTTGAGGTCGAGCCCGCCGCCCTCCGGCGCGGCGGCCGGCACCGGGCGCAGCGTGGCCGCCCCGGACCGGGCGGCACCGCTCGTCGCCTCCTCCGAGGCGCCCACGGCCCTCTCGGAGCCGCCCGCACCGCTCTTCGGGAGTGTCACCCAGGCGTCGTACACGTCGTACGGCACCAGGTTGACGAGCGACGCAGCGCTGATCATGCCCACCTGGCCGTCCGGCAGCCCACCCGTCGCGTCGACCCCCGCGGTGCCCGCGTTCTCCGATGCCTGGAGGTCGCCGGTCACCGTGACCCGGCCGGACGGTGCGGGTGCTACCCGGGTCTGTCCGGGCTTCCCGGGCAGCCAGCCGCGTACCACCGGCAGGGCCTTGCCGCTGTCGGTCCGCAGCATGTCCAGGACGTAGTAGCCCTTCCGGTCGTCCAGCTCACGGCCGGGCACCAGGAAGCGGTCCACGTACCGCCCGGTCGCGACGGCGGGCCGGCCGGAGGTCTCCGTGTCGACGGGCAGCAGCTCGTCGAGCGGTTTGGCGGCCCGGGTGCCCGGCGCGGGCTGCTTCTCGGCGGCCTCGTGCGTATGCACGCGGTCCTCGAAGCGGCCGAGCTGCCAGGTGCCCATGAACACGCAGAACGGGATGGCCAGCACGACGAAGAGGTTGATCCCCCACCATCGCGGGGTCAGCAGGAACCGGTACACCCCTCCACGGTACGGTCCCCGTTCCGGCCGGCCGGAGCGGGGGCATCCGCAGAGCGGCCCTTTATCCGGCCCCTACACGCCGGTCGGCACCTCTCCTACGCGCTGCCGGCCGGTGCCTCCTCGCCCGGGCCGCCCGGGTCGCCGGGCCCCGCCGGCGACACCCCGGACAAGTGCCGGCGGGTGAAGTCGAGCTCCAGCCGGACCTGCTTGATCCGCTCCTCCACGACGAGCGAGCCGTGCCCCGCGTCGTACCGGTAGACCTCGTGCACGGCGTCCCGGTCCTTCAGCCGGTCCACGTAGTTCTCCACCTGGCGGATCGGGCAGCGCGGGTCGTTCACCCCGGCGGAGATGTAGACCGGGGCGCGCACGGCGTCGACGTACGTCAGGGGGGACGACGCCTCGAACCGCTCGGGCACCTCCTCCGGCGTTCCGCCCAGCAGCGTGCGGTCCATCGCCTTCAGAGCCTCCATCTCGTCGTGATACGCCGTGACGTAGTCCGCGACGGGTACCGCGGCCAGTCCGAGGGCCCAGTCGCCGGGCTGCGTACCGAGTCCGAGCAGCGTGAGATAGCCGCCCCAGGAGCCGCCGGCCAGGACGAGCTTCGCCGGGTCCGCGAGGCCGGACTTCACCGCCCACTCCCGTACCGCCGCGATGTCCTCCAGCTCGATCAGCCCGACCCGGTGCTTGAGCGCGTCCGTCCACGCCCGTCCGTAGCCGGTCGAGCCTCGGTAGTTGACCCGGACGACCGCGTAGCCGTGGTCGACCCAGGCAGCGGGGCCCGCCGCGAAGGCGTCGCTGTCGTGCCAGGTGGGGCCGCCGTGGATCTCGAAGACCGTCGGGAACGGCCCCTCGGCGGGGGCCGCCGGACGCTGGACGAGCGCGTGGATCCGGCCGCCGGGCCCGTCCACCCACACATCCTCGACGGGCACCGAGGCCGGTGCCTTGGCCCCCGGCGGGTCGAGCACCACCGCGCCGGTCGTGGAGCGGACGACGGGCGGCTCGGCCGCCGAGGACCACAGGTATTCGACCGTCCCGTCCGGGCGGGCCGTGGCGCCGGAGACCGTGCCGGCCGGCGTCTCCACCCGGACCAGCTCGCCGTCGGCCGCGGCGGGCCCGTACCGCCAGAGCTCGCTGCGGGCCTCGAAGCCGTGCTCGACCAGCAGCGCGGAGCCGTCCGGATACCACTCGGCGCCCACATCGCCCGGCAGGTCGATGGCCAGGTCCGTCTCCGTGCCCGCCACCGGGTCCCAGATCATCGGCTCCCAGCGTCCGCGCCGCTGGTGTCCGACCAGCAGCCGGGTGTCCCCGGCGACCGGCGCGAAGCCGAGGACCGCGAGGCCCAGCTCCTTCGTACCGCCCTCGGTGTCGTCCAGCTCCGCGACCGTCGTCCCGTCCGGGCGGACCACGCGCAGCGCGGAGTGCATCGCGTCCCCGTGCTCGGTGTGCTCCAGGGCGATCAGCGTCCCGTCGTGGCTCAGGTCGCCGACCCCGGCCGACTCGCGGTGGCGGTAGATCTCCACCGGGTCCGCGCCCGGCCGCACGACATGGACCGTCGTACCGTCCTCGTCCGTCGAACGGCCGATCACCGCCGTGCCGTCCCGGCCGATCGCGAGCCCGGCGGGATAGGACGGCCCGAGGCCAGGAGCGGCCGGCGTGGACTCGGTGTCCACCCCGCCGTGGAACGGCCGGCGCAACCACACCCCGAACTCGTCTCCGTCGGTGTCGTCGAACCACCACACGGAATCGCCGTCCGGCGTCAGCACGCCGTCCGTCGTCCCGTTCGGCCGTTCCGTCACCTGGCGCTGCTCACCGGTCGCCCGGTCCCACGCGTACAGCTCGTAGGTACCCGTCGCGTTGGAGACGAACAACGCGCGGTCCGGCGCGTCCTCGGCCCAGTCGGGCAGCGATACCCGGGGAGCGCGGAAGCGCTGCTCCCAGAGCGGGACGGATGCGGTCGTCGGCGAACCAGTGGCCTCAGTCATGACCCCATTCTGCGCCGGGCGCCCGACAATCCGTTCGCTTCGTCCGCAGCCTGTGGATAACCTCGCGCACATGTCCACTGCTCCGACACCGCCCGACTGGCGCGAGGCCAACCGCAGGATGTGGGATGAACGTGTGCCCATCCACACAGGCAGTGACTTCTACGACCTGGGCTCCTTCCGTGCGGGGAAGGATGCCCTGCGGCCCTTCGAGCTGGCCGAGGTCGGCGATGTGACCGGCCGGTCGCTGTTGCACCTGCAGTGCCACATCGGCCTCGACACGCTCTCCTGGGCGCGGCACGGCGCGGCTCAGGTCGTCGGCCTCGACTTCTCCGAACCGGCCGTCGAGACCGCCCGGGCCCTCGCCCAGGACCTGGGGTTCGGGCCCGACCGTGCGGCTTTCGTCGCCGCCGACGTGTATGACGCGGCCCAGGCAGTGCCGGACTCCTCGTACGACATCGTCTACACGGGCGTCGGCGCGCTGAACTGGCTGCCCGACATCGACCGCTGGGCCGAGACGGCCGCGTCACTGGTGGCGCCCGGTGGCTTCCTCTACCTCGCGGAGTTCCATCCGCTCACGGACTGTCTGGACGACGAGACGGGTTCGCGGATCGCGCACGACTACTTCAGCCGCGAGGCATGGGTGGACGAGACGCCGGGTACGTACGCGGACTTCGATGCCCCGACCGTCCACAACCGCAGCGTCGAGTGGCAGCATCCGGTGGGCAGCGTGGTGACCGCGCTGGCCGCCGCCGGTCTGCGGATCGAATTCCTCCATGAGCACGACGTCTCGCTCTTCGCACGTTTCCCGGTTCTGAAACGCGGAGGGGACGACTTCTTCCGCTTTCCGCCGGACCGCCCGAGGATCCCGCTGATGTACTCCCTCAAGGCGACCCGCCCGGCGGCCTGACGGAGGAGGGGGGGGGGGGGGGGGGGGGGGGGGGGGGG
>NZ_JBMNDO010000051.1:0-54864 GCF_052542855.1 Streptomyces sp. SAS_281 | reverse complement strand
CACCCTCGCGGGCTTTCCTCCGGGCGCTTCCCTTCGGTCTTGCGTTTCCGACTCTATCAGACTCTTTCGTGTCCGATTCCCGGTCGAAGCGGGTCAAGCGGTTTTCGCTTTCCAGTTCTTCGCTTTCGCGTTTCCCTTTCCGGCGGCTCCGACTTTATCAGAAGTTCTGAGTCGGAATTTCCGCCCCCTCTCGGAAGCTTCGGGGCGCACACGTGCGCTCGCTGCTTCCCGGTGAGGTGGAGACGTAAACGTACTGGAGCGGGGCGCCCCGATGCAAATCGGGGGCCCCGCTCCGGAGTTCGCGCCTGTCGGAGGGTCAGACCTCGACGACGACGGGGAGGATCATCGGGCGCCGGCGGTAGGTGTCCGAGACCCACTTGCCCACCGTGCGACGGATCAGCTGCTGGAGCTGGTGGGGCTCCATGACGCCGTCCTGGGCCGACTTGTTGAGCGCGTCCTCGATCTTCGGAACGACCGCGGTGAACGCGGCGTCGTCGATACCGGAGCCGCGGGCCTGGATGTGCGGGCCGCCCACGATCTTGCCCGACGAGCTGTCGACCACCAGGAACACCGAGATGATGCCCTCGTCGCCGAGGATGCGGCGGTCCTTGAGCGAGGTCTCCGTGACATCGCCGACGGAAAGGCCGTCGACGTACACGTAACCGGCCTGGACCTTGCCGACGATCTTCGCCTTGCCGTCGATGAGGTCCACGACCACGCCGTCCTCGGCGATGACGATGTGGTCCTTCGGCACGCCGGTCAGGGCGCCCAGCTCGGCGTTGGCCCGCAGATGGCGCCATTCACCATGGACCGGCATCAGGTTCTTCGGGCGGCAGATGTTGTAGAAGTACAGCAGCTCGCCGGCCGACGCGTGGCCCGAGACGTGGACCTTCGCGTTGCCCTTGTGGACGACGTTGGCACCCCAGCGCGAGAGGCCGTTGATCACTCGGTAGACCGCGTTCTCGTTCCCCGGGATCAGGGAAGAGGCCAGGATGACCGTGTCGCCCTGGACGATGCGGATCTGGTGGTCGCGGTTGGCCATCCGGGAGAGGGCCGCCATCGGCTCGCCCTGCGAACCGGTGCAGACGAGCACGACCTCGTCGTCAGGCAGGTCGTCCAGGGTCTTGACGTCCACGACGAGCCCGGCGGGGACCTTCAGATAGCCCAGGTCACGGGCGATGCCCATGTTGCGGACCATCGAACGCCCGACGAAGGCGACCCGGCGGCCGTACTCGTGCGCAGTGTCCAGGATCTGCTGGATGCGGTGCACATGGCTGGCGAAGCTGGCCACGATGATGCGCTTCTGCGCATTGGCGAAGACGTTGCGCAGAACGTTCTGGATGTCCCGCTCGGGCGGTACGAAGCCCGGGACCTCGGCGTTCGTGGAGTCGGAGAGCAGAAGGTCGATGCCCTCCTCGCTCAGCCGGGCGAAGGCGTGCAGGTCGGTGAGGCGGCCGTCCAGCGGGAGCTGGTCCATCTTGAAGTCACCGGTGGCCACGGCCATGCCCGCGGGGGTCCGGATCGCGACCGCGAGGGCGTCCGGGATGGAGTGGTTGACGGCGACGAACTCGCAGTCGAAGACTCCGATGCGCTCGCGCTGCCCCTCCACCACCTCCAGGGTGTACGGACGGATGCGGTGCTCCTGGAGCTTGGCCTCGATCAGCGCGAGGGTCAGCTTGGAGCCGATGAGCGGGATGTCCGGCTTCAGGCGGAGGAGGTACGGGACACCGCCGATGTGGTCCTCGTGGCCGTGCGTGAGGACGATGCCCTCGACGTCGTCCAGGCGGTCCCGGATGGTGGTGAAGTCCGGCAGGATCAGGTCGATGCCGGGCTGCTCCTCCTCGGGGAAGAGAACACCGCAGTCGACGATGAGCAGGCGGCCGCCGTACTCGAAGACTGTCATGTTCCGGCCGATCTCACCGAGGCCGCCGAGCGGGGTGACCCGGAGGGCGCCCTTCGCGAGCTTCGGCGGGGTGCCGAGTTCAGGATGCGGATGACTCAAAAGACTCTCCTTACCACGCGCGCCACGTACCGCTTGGGCACGTGGCGCGCATGTCATTCGTGCACTTGCTGTTGTCTTGGATGGTGCTGTGGTGCTGTGGTGCGGGTTTTCCCACGTGTGCAGCTGTGTTTCGCGTATTCAGTTGTGAAGTCCGTTGTCAGAGCTCTACCCCGCCGGCGGCGAGATCGATCTTGAGCTGGGCCGTCTCCTGCGCGGTCAGTTCGACCATGGGCAGCCGGAGCGGGCCCGCCGGCAGGCCCTGGAGCGTCAGCGCGGCCTTGGTGGTGATCACACCCTGGGTGCGGAACATGCCGGTGAAGACCGGCAGCAGCTTCTGGTGGATCTCGGTGGCCTTCTGCACGTCTCCGCCGAGGTGGGCCTCGATGAGCGCCCGCAGGTCCGGGGTGACGACATGGCCGACGACGGAGACCACCCCGACCGCGCCGACGGACAGCAGGGGGAGGTTCAGCATGTCGTCGCCGGAGTACCAGGCGAGGCCCGAGCGGGCGATGGCCCAGCTCGCGCGGCCCAGGTCGCCCTTGGCGTCCTTGTTGGCGACGATCCGGGGGTGCTCGGAGAGCCGTACGAGCGTCTCCGTGTCGATCGGCACACCGCTGCGGCCCGGAATGTCGTAGAGCATCACCGGCAGGCCGGTGGCGTCCGCGATGGCGGTGAAGTGCCGCAGCAAACCCTCCTGCGGCGGCTTGTTGTAGTACGGGGTCACGGCGAGGAGGCCGTGGACGCCGCTGCGCTCGGCGGCTCGGGCCAGCTCGACGCTGTGCCGGGTGTCGTTGGTCCCGATGCCGGCGACGATGTGTGCCCGGTCGCCCACCGCTTCGAGAACGGCCCTGACGAGCTGGTCTTTCTCCGCGTCGCTGGTGGTCGGGGACTCGCCGGTGGTGCCGTTGATGATCAGGCCGTCGTTGCCTGCGTCCACCAGGTGGGTGGCGAGCCGCTGCGCGCCCTCGATGTCGAGAGCGCCGTCCGCCGTGAACGGCGTGACCATAGCGGTGAGGACCCGCCCGAAGGGGGTCTGCGGAGTGGAGATCGGAGCCATGGGTAACACGCTACTCGCTGCTCGACGCACGGTGCCCCCTCGGGGGGACAAGCAAGAGGAGCCCGGCACTGCCTGCTCGGGGGTTCAAGCAGTGCCGGGTCCGTTTGATCAGCCTAGATGAACTTCTCGAAACGCCGCAATACGGACACCGCCCTATGGGGCGACGCGTCCATTTTTGTTGAAGGCTGCATGGGTGAGCGGCATGAGCCGGGCCCAGTGGGCCTCCATCTGCTCGCCCACCATCTCGATCTCCCGCTGCGGGAACGAGGGCACCTTCGCCATCTCGTGCTGCGTGCGCAGGCCGAGGAAGTGCATCAGGGAGCGCGCGTTGCACGTGGCGTACATCGTGGAGAACAGGCCGACCGGGAGGACCGCGCGGGCGACCTCGCGGGCCACGCCGGCTGCCAGCATCTCCTGGTACGCCTCGTACGACTGCCGGTACGAGTCCTCCATGGCCCGGCTGGTGACCGCGTGCTGCTCCGGCGTCCCCTCGACGAACTCGTACTTGCCGGGGCGTCCCTGCTGGATGAGCTTGCGGGACGTGTCGGGAACGTAGAAGACCGGCTGCAGCTCCCTGTAGCGGCCCGACTCCTCGTTGTACGACCAGCCGACGCGGTGCCGCATGAACTCGCGGAACACGAAGATCGGGGCGCTGATGAAGAAGGTCATCGAGTTGTGCTCGAACGGGCTGCCGTGCCGGTCCCGCATCAGGTAGTTGATGAGGCCCTTCGAGCGCTCGGGGTCCTTGGCGATCTCCTCCAGGGACTGCTCACCGGCCGTGGAGACACGGGCGGCGAACAGCACGTCGGCGTCGCCCGCAGCGGATTTCACCAGGTCGACGGTGACATCGCTGCGGAAATGGGCCTTCGTGGGCTCGGGGGTGTCGTCGGTCACCGGCAGGGTCCTTTCAACGGCGTCGCTCGGGCGGCGACAACTCTACGGGCTGGGGAGGGACGTGCTCACCAGCGGCTCCGCGCCGGAAATTTTCATGATTTCGTCGGGTGAATCGGCGATTCGGGGCACCGAATGGGGTAGGCGCGCGTCTGACTCTGTAGCACCACCCGAAAGAGACTCCAAGGAGAGCCACCCCATGTTCCGCCGGCGTGAATCCGTCCCGTTCTCGTTCGTAGCCGAGTCCGAGCGGTTCCGCAGTAACGTCACACCGCCTCCGCGCCCCCGCAGTACGGTCTCCGAGCGGGCGGGAAGCGTCCTCATCGGCCTCGTCGTCGTCGGCGGCATCGCAGGGTCGCTGCTCCTCGGTCTGCCGGCGCTGGGGCCCGGGCAGGCACCGGCGCACACGCAGCAGACCGAGGCCGCGCACGGACGCTGACCCGGACGGACCCCCTGGGGTGGTCGGCCCGGGCATGTCCTCGGTAGCCTCACCGGGCACAGCAATCGAGCGTGCTTGTGAGTGAGGATCAGTCGTGCCCCTGCCCTTCCTGACGGCCGACCGCGCGTTTGACACGAACGCGGAGGACGTGGCGCTGCCGTTCGACGACCACGACAGCTGGCGGCGGCCCTACCGTCCCGGTCCGTGGCGGGTCGCCGCCGCGGCCGGTCTGCTGCTGCTCGCCTCGTTCATCCTGTTCGCGGGGATGATCATCGCGTTCGCCGGAGCGCTGCCGGGGGCGGGGGCGTGTCTCGCGCTCGCCCTCGCGCTCATCCTGTGCGCCCTGCGGATGCTGCGCATCGGTGCCTGGGTGAGCCGGCACGGTGTGCGCCGGGTGGGCTTCTTCCGTACGACGACCGTTCCGTGGAGCCGGGCCACTGCCGTACGGACGGTGCAGCAGCCGGTGAAGTGGCTCGGGTTGCCCCGTACCGTGCAGGGCCAGGCGCTGATCGTCGTCCGTAAGGGCGGGGACGCGGTGCCGCCGTTGCTCACCGACTCCAACGCGGATTTCCTTGCACGGGGGGAGGCGTTCGATCGGGCGGCGGACACGATTGAGGCGTGGGGGGACGAGTATCGGCCGCGGTAGCGGTTTCGCGGCGCGGAGCCGTCCGGTGACTGAGGTGTCCTCAATCGCCGGACGGCTCTTTATTTTGTCCTCAAGCGCCGGACGGGCTGGATTGTCCGCCCGACGGGCTGGATTGTCCGCCGGCCGGGCTGGTTTGTTCGCCGGCCGGGTCGGGAACGCCGGAGCGGTGCAAGGCGATCGCTCGTTGCATGGCCTTGCGGGCCCGGGGGGTGTCCCGGGCGTCCTGGTAGGCGACTGCCAGGCGGAACCAGCAGCGCCAGTCGTCCGGGGTGTCCTCCGTCTCCTCGCGGCGGCGTTCGAACACCGCGTCGGCGGAGGCCCGGTCGATGCGGCCGCTGGGGGTGCGCAGCAGTTCGTCGACGGGAAGGCCGCCCTCCGCGTCCAGTTCGGCGGCCAGGGCGTTGGCCCTGCGGACGAACTGGGTGTTCTTCCACAGGAACCACACGCCGATCGCCGGCAGGACCAGCACGGCGATCCCGAAGGTCACCGTGATGAGGGTGCCGTGCTTGATGAGCAGGACGCCACGGCTGCCGACCAGGACGAAGTAGAAGACCAGGACGGCAGCGGTGACGACGTAAGTGATCTTTGCGCGCATGGCGGGGCCAGTCAGTTCAGGTCGAGGAAGTGTTCCAGGCCGAACGTGAGGCCGGGAGTGGTCACCACGCGGCGGGCACCGAGCAGGATGCCGGGCATGAAGCTGCTGTGGTGCAGCGAGTCGTGCCGGATGGTGAGGGTCTCGCCCTCGCCGCCGAGCAGCACCTCCTGGTGGGCCAGGAGGCCGCGGAGACGGACCGAGTGGACCGGGATGCCGTCGACGTCGGCGCCGCGCGCCCCGTCCAGCGCGGTGCTGGTGGCGTCCGGCTGCGGGGCGCGGTCCGCCTCGCGGCGGGCGGCGGCGATGAGCTGGGCGGTGCGGGCGGCGGTGCCCGAGGGGGCGTCGGCCTTGTTGGGATGGTGGAGCTCGATGACCTCGACGGACTCGAAGTAGCGGGCCGCCTGCTGGGCGAACTTCATGGTGAGGACCGCGCCGATGGAGAAGTTCGGTGCGATGAGCACACCGGTCTCCGGGGAGGCGGAGAGCCAGGTGTCGAGCTGCGCGAGGCGTTCGTCGGACCAGCCGGTGGTGCCTACCACCGCGTGGATGCCGTGGCCGACGCAGTACTCGAGGTTCTCCATCACCGAAGCGGGGGTGGTCAGCTCGACGGCGACCTGGGCGCCCGTCTCGGCGAGGGTCTCCAGCCTGTCGCCCCGGCCGAGTGCGGCCACGAGCTCCAGGTCGTCGGCGGCCTCGACGGCTCGTACCGCCTCGGAGCCGATGCGGCCCTTGGCGCCGAGAACGGCCACGCGCAGCTTGCTCATTGCTCTGCTTCCTTACGGGAGGATCGGGGCACGGAGGTTTTAGGCGACCGCTTCGTGGAGACGGGCGGCCTGCTTGTCCTTGAGCGGTCCGATGACGGACAGCGAGGGGCGGTGTCCGAGGAGTTCCCCCGCGACGGAGCGGATGTCGTCCGGTGTCACCTCGCTGATGCGGGACAGCATCTCGTCCACCGACATCTGCTCGCCCCAGCACAGCTCGCTCTTGCCGATGCGGTTCATCAGCGCGCCGGTGTCCTCCAGGCCGAGGACGGTGGATCCGGAGAGCTGGCCGATCGCGCGGCTGATCTCCTCGTCGCTCAGCCCGTCCGAGGCGACCCGGTCGAGCTCGTCGCGGCAGATCTTGAGGACGTCGTGCACCTGGCTGGGGCGGCAGCCCGCGTACACGCCGAACAGGCCGCAGTCCGCGAAGCCCGAGGTGTACGAGTAGACGCTGTAGGCGAGGCCGCGCTTCTCCCGTACCTCCTGGAAGAGGCGGGAGCTCATACCGCCGCCGAGGGCGGTGTTGAGGACGCCCAGGGCCCAGCGGCGTTCGTCGGTGCGGGCCAGGCCGGGCATGCCGAGGACCACATGCGCCTGCTCGGTCTTGCGGCCCAGGACCTCGACCCGGCCGGCGGTGCGCAGCGCGCGGGAGCCCTCGCGGGGCGCGCTGGGGACCGCGTCCGTACGGGAGAGGGCGCCGGCCCTGTCGAACGCCTTGCGGACCTGGCGTACGACGGTGGCGTGGTCGACGTTGCCCGCGGCGGCGACGACGAGGCGGGTCGGGTCGTAGTGCTTCTTGTAGAAGCGGGCGATCTGGCCGCGGTTCAGGGCGTTGATCGTGTCGACGGTGCCGAGGACGGGACGGCCGAGCGGGGTGTCGCCGAGCATGGTGTGCGCGAACAGGTCGTGCACGCAGTCGCCCGGGTCGTCCTCCGTCATCGCGATCTCTTCGAGGATGACCCCGCGCTCGGCGTCGACGTCCTCGGAGGCGATCAGCGAGCCGGTCAGCATGTCGCAGACGACGTCGATGGCGAGCGGCAGGTCCGTGTCGAGGACCCGCGCGTAGTAGCAGGTGTACTCCTTCGCCGTGAAGGCGTTCATCTCGCCGCCGACCGCGTCGATGGCGGAGGAGATGTCGAGGGCGCTGCGCTTGGCGGTGCCCTTGAAGAGGAGGTGTTCGAGGTAGTGCGTCGCGCCGTTCAGGGCGGGCGTCTCGTCGCGTGAGCCGACGTTCGCCCAGATACCGAAGGTGGCGGAGCGTACGGAGGGCAGGGTCTCGGTGACGACGCGGAGGCCGCCGGGGAGGACCGTACGGCGGACCGTGCCGATGCCGTTGCTGCCCTTGAGAAGCGTTTGGGTACGGGCGACGGCCCGCCCCTCCGAGGAGGGGCGGGCCGTCGTCGCGGAACTACGGGACGTCACTTGTCGGCGTCGTCCTTCTTCTCGTCCTCTTCGCCCTCGATGACGGGGATGAGGGAGAGCTTGCCGCGGGAGTCGATCTCGGCGATCTCGACCTGGACCTTGGCGCCGACGCCGAGCACGTCCTCGACGTTCTCCACGCGCTTGCCACCGGCCAGCTTGCGGATCTGCGAGATGTGCAGCAGGCCGTCCTTGCCCGGCATGAGCGACACGAACGCACCGAAGGTGGTGGTCTTGACGACCGTACCCAGGTAGCGCTCGCCGACCTCCGGCATGGTCGGGTTGGCGATCGCGTTGATCGTGGCGCGGGCGGCCTCGGCCTGCGAGCCCTGCTGGGCACCGATGTAGATGGTGCCGTCGTCCTCGATCGTGATGTCGGCGCCGGTGTCCTCCTGGATCTGGTTGATCATCTTGCCCTTGGGGCCGATGACCTCACCGATCTTGTCCACCGGGATCTTGACGGTGATGATCCGCGGGGCGTTCGGGGACATCTCGTCCGGGACGTCGATGGCCTCGTTCATCACGTCGAGGATGTGGAGGCGGGCGTCGCGGGCCTGCTTCAGCGCGGCGGCCAGGACCGAGGCGGGGATGCCGTCGAGCTTGGTGTCGAGCTGGAGCGCGGTGACGAACTGCTTCGTACCGGCGACCTTGAAGTCCATGTCACCGAACGCGTCCTCGGCACCGAGGATGTCGGTGAGGGCGACGTAGTGGGTCTTGCCGTCGATCTCCTGGGAGATCAGGCCCATGGCGATGCCGGCGACGGCGGCCTTGAGGGGCACACCCGCGTTCAGCAGGGACATGGTGGAGGCGCAGACCGAACCCATGGACGTCGAGCCGTTGGAGCCCAGGGCCTCGGAGACCTGGCGGATCGCGTAGGGGAACTCCTCGCGGGACGGGAGGACCGGCACGATCGCGCGCTCGGCGAGCGCGCCGTGGCCGATCTCGCGGCGCTTGGGCGAGCCCACGCGGCCGGTCTCGCCGACGGAGTACGGCGGGAAGTTGTAGTTGTGCATGTAGCGCTTGCGGGTCACCGGGGAGAGGGTGTCCAGCTGCTGCTCCATGCGGAGCATGTTGAGGGTGGTGACGCCCAGGATCTGGGTCTCGCCACGCTCGAAGAGGGCCGAGCCGTGCACGCGCGGGATGGCCTCGACCTCGGCGGCGAGCGTACGGATGTCCGTGACGCCGCGGCCGTCGATGCGGACCTTGTCCTTGATGACGCGCTCGCGGACCAGCTTCTTGGTCAGCGCGCGGTAGGCGCCGGAGATCTCCTTCTCGCGGCCCTCGAACTCGGGGAGGAGCTTCTCGCCCGCGATCTCCTTGATGCGGTCGAGCTCCGCCTCGCGCTCCTGCTTGCCGGCGATGGTGAGCGCCTTGGCGAGCTCGGTGCGGACGGCCTTGGTGAGGGCCTCCAGGACGTCGTCCTGGTAGTCGAGGAAGACCGGGAACTCGCCGGTGGGCTTGGCGGCCTTGGCGGCGAGGTCGGACTGCGCCTTGCAGAGCACCTTGATGAAGGGCTTGGCGGCTTCCAGACCGGCGGCGACGACCTCTTCGGTCGGGGCCTCGGCGCCGTCCTTGACGAGCTGGATGGTCTTCTCGGTGGCCTCGGCCTCGACCATCATGATCGCGACGTCGCCGTCCTCCAGGACGCGACCCGCGACGACCATGTCGAAGACGGCGTCCTCGAGCTCGGTGTGCGTCGGGAAGGCGACCCACTGGCCCTTGATCAGGGCGACGCGGGTGGCGCCGATCGGACCGGAGAAGGGCAGGCCCGCCAGGATCGTGGAGGCGGACGCCGCGTTGATCGCGACCACGTCGTACAGGTGGTCGGGGTTGAGCGCCATGATCGTCTCGACGATCTGGATCTCGTTGCGCAGGCCCTTCTTGAAGGACGGGCGCAGCGGGCGGTCGATCAGGCGGCAGGTGAGGATCGCGTCCTCGGAGGGGCGGCCCTCGCGGCGGAAGAACGAACCGGGGATCTTGCCCGCGGCGTACTGCCGCTCCTCGACGTCCACCGTGAGGGGGAAGAAGTCGAGGTTGTCCTTGGGCCGCTTGGAAGCGGTGGTGGCCGACAGCACCATGGTGTCGTCGTCCAGGTACGCGACGGCGGAGCCGGCGGCCTGCTTGGCCAGGCGGCCCGTCTCGAAGCGGATGGTGCGGGTGCCGAAGGTGCCGTTGTCGATGACGGCCTCGGCGTAGTGGGTCTCGTTCTCCACTAGTGAATTCTCCATACTCGTCGTCTTTCGTCCGGGCGCCCGTGTGGCGCCGGACGGAGCGGAGAGGCGTGCCGTCTGTGCGGGGCCGGTCTTCGATCGAAGCTCCCGGGCGTTGTCCCGGGGGCCACTACCGAGGACCGGCGGCGGCCGTGCGGCGCCTCTCCTCGTCTGTTGTTGTACGTCCAGGTTACTGAGGTTGCCCCCGGTCCCGCACGTACGGCAAAGGGAGCGGCTCCCAGAGTGAGGGAACCGCTCCCTTGCGCAGCGGTCTTACTTGGCGCCGCCGGCCGCACCGCGGCGGATGCCGAGGCGGTCGACGAGCGCACGGAAGCGCTGGATGTCCTTCTTGGCCAGGTACTGCAGGAGGCGGCGACGCTGGCCGACCAGGATCAGCAGACCACGACGGGAGTGGTGGTCGTGCTTGTGCGTCTTGAGGTGCTCCGTCAGGTCCGAGATGCGGCGCGAGAGCATGGCGACCTGGACCTCGGGGGAACCGGTGTCGCCCTCCTTCGTCGCGAACTCGGTCATGATCTGCTTCTTCGTAGCGGCGTCGAGCGGCACGCGGTACTCCTCTTGGTGTTCGATGCGCCCACGAGTGCCCCTGGTCTGGTTCTCAGGGGAGCTTGGGTGACTCGGGAGCGAGGGTCCGATGAGCGCAGCTCCCAGAGCGAACCGGGAACGCGTACACAAACGGCCACAGCCAGACTACCAGCCGCCCGGACCGGCCCCTCCGGTCGTCAGCCGGTGAGCGCCCTCGCGCGCGTGTAGAGGTCCAGGACCCCGAGGCAGAGGGGGACGAGGGAGAGCAGGAGCGCGCTCTCGGCCAGGTCCAGGAATCGGCCCCAGAACGGGGAGAGGCCCTTGCGCGGGACGGTCGCCCCGGCGGCGGCGAGCAGTACGGCGCCGACGACGAGCGCCGCGCACAGTCCGGTCGTACGGGGATACAGGGCCGGGTCGTCTCCCCGGGCGGTGAGGGCGAGGCCGGTGACCGGGGCGGCGAGCGCGCCGATGCCCGCGGCCAGCAGGCAGGCGACCTGGGCGGTGTAGCGGAAGAGGCGGGCGCGGAGCAGCAGCGCGAGCGCGGCCGCGAGTGCGAGGAGCCGGGCCCAGGTGTTGGCCGAGGCGCCGAGGACGACTGCCGCGGAGGCGGCCAGGCCCGCGCAGCCCCCGGCCAGGCCGAGCAGCAGTTCGTGGCCGCGCCGGGCCCGGTCCGCGACGAGGCGGGTGTCGACGGGGGCGACGCGAGGGGGCTCCTCCGGGTCCTCGTCCTCGTCGCCGAAGGGGCCCGTCGGCGACGGCGCGGCGTACCCCATCGGGAGCCGGGCGAAACGGGCCGAGAGGCCGGGCAGGAACGCGATGAGTCCGAGGGCGGCGGGGACGCAGACGGCGGCCGTGGCGGTCGCGGACGCCTCGGTGAGGATCGCGGCGAACGCGGCCAGCGCACCGGCGCCGGCGAGGAAGGCGGCGCCGGCGAAGGGGGCGTCGCCGCACGGGGCGAGCGCGGTGAGGGCGGCCGAGACGACGAGGACGGCGGCGCAGCCGAGCAGGAACTGCAGCCGTCCGGCTCCCGTGCCCGGATGCGGGGCGATGAGGCCGGATCCGGCGAGGAGGACGAGCGGCAGGGCGCCCAGGCCGAGCGCGGCGGCGGTCACGCGGTCGGAGTGGACCCGGGCGCGTACGGCGGCGACGGTGGCCGACAGGAGTCCGGCGACGCCCGCGACGGCTCCGGGCGGTCCGTGCATGTCGTGGCGCACCGGGTCGGCCCGCCACAGGACGAGGGCCGCCAGGAGGAGGAGCAGCGCGCCCGCGGCCGGGGCCGCGCCGCGCAGCAGCTCGTCGCTCCACAGGTGGCGGTCGCGGCCGGTGGCCGACGCGATGGCATCGGCGACGTCGTCGAAGACGGGCGGGGGGAGCGAGGCGGCGAAGGGGCGCAGGGTGAGGATGTCGCCGTCGAGGACGCGTTGCGCGGCGAGGGTGCGGGCGCCGTCCAGGACCGTTCCGTCGAGCCGCACGAGGTGGTGGCCGGGGGGTGCGGTGGCGGGCCCTGCCGGTCCGGTGAGGCGCAGGATCTCGGGCCAGATGTCGGCGGCGGCGATGTCCTCGGGCAGGGCGACGTCGATGCGGCTGTCGGGCGTGACGACGGTGACGCGGCGGAAGCCGGTCGTTGCGGTCGGACTCACGTGTCGGGGGCCCCTGTTCGTCGCTGGTCGGCGGTGTCCGCACGATGGGCGGGCCACCCTATCGGGCGGATCGGGGCGAAGGCTGACAGTGCGTAGGATCACGGGCGCTTCGGGGCAGGGGATGTCCCTCCGGCGCGCGCACGCGCCGGTCGGCTCTTCCCCTTTCCGTCCCGTCCCACACGCCTCCGCACCCAAGGATCGATGCACCGGTGAGTCAGATCGTCGTGAAGCGTCCGCCCCGCCTGCTGCCGCCGGAAGTTCCCACGAACGAGGTGTTGTTGGAGCCCCCTCCGGTGCTGCCGCGCGGGCAGCGCGAGGGGGTGCTGATGCAGCTTCTTCCGGTGCTGGGCATGGCGTCGTCGGTGGTGTTCTTCTTCTCGCCGCAGGCGCCGCCGTTCATGCGGATCATGGGTGTGCTGATGCTGGTGTCGACGCTGGCGATGGTGGTGGCCCAGGTGGTGCGGTACCGGCGCGGTACGCAGGGGCGGACGGCGGACGCGCGGGGCGACCACCTCGCCCGGCTGGCGCGGGTCCGCCGTGCGGTGCGGCGGACGGCGCGGCTCCAGCGCGACGGTCTGCTGTTCACCCATCCCGCCCCCGACCAGCTGTGGGCGGTGGTCGCGGGCGGCAGCCGGGTGTGGGAACGGCGGCCCGGCGACGCGGACTTCGGGGTGGTTCGGATCGGGCTCGGCAGGCAGCGGCTCGCGACCCCGTTGGCCGTGCCGGAGCACGCTCCGGGTGAGCCGGAGCCGGTGTGCGCGGACGCGGTGCGGCGGTTCGTGGCGGTGCACGGCTCCCTGGACGGCCTGCCGTTGTGCGTTCCGCTGCGGGAGGCGTACCGGGTGCGGCTGAGTGGGCCGGCGGAGCCGGTCAGGGCGGTGGCGCGGGCGCTGGTGGCGCAGTTGGCGGTGTTGCACTCGCCCCGGGACCTGGTGGTGGCGGTGGTGGTCGCGCGGGACGCTGCGGTGTGCTGGGAGTGGGTGAAGTGGCTGCCGCATGTCCAGGTGCCCGGTGAGGTGGACGGTGCCGGTGCGAAGCGGCTGTTCGCCCGGGAGCCGGGCGGGCTGGAACCGCTGCTCGGCCCTCTGCTGGAGGGGCGCGGGCGCTTCGCGCCGGAGGGGATGCCGCTGCCGGACCGGCCGCACGTCGTCGTGGTGCTGGACGGGGCGGGGGTGGCCCGGGGTTCGGTGCTGGGTGCGGCGGGGGGCGTGGAGGGGGTGACGCTGGTCGAGGTGGTTCCGGGTGACGCGGAGGGACCGCGCGGTGCTCTGTGTGTTCGGGTGCGTCCGGGTGTGCTGGAGGCGGAGTGCGGGGTGGGTGTGCCGGACGGGCTGTCGCTGCCGGCGGCGGAGGCGCTGGCCCGGCGGCTCGCTCCGTTACGGGCCGGTGGGCGGGACGGGGACGAGCCGCTGCTGGCCGCGCTGGACTTCACGGATCTGCTGGACCTGGGCGACGCGGGGGCGGTGGAGGTGGAG
The DNA here is from genome assembly GCF_052542855.1 of Streptomyces sp. SAS_281. NCBI lineage: Bacteria > Bacillati > Actinomycetota > Actinomycetes > Kitasatosporales > Streptomycetaceae > Streptomyces > Streptomyces sp. SAS_281. The sequence goes on along the minus strand of NZ_JBMNDO010000051.1, from coordinate 41,186 downwards.
CGGACCTGGCGGCCCCGGCCGGTGGCGGAGCGGCTGCGGGTGCCGATCGGGGTGGGCGAGGACGGTGTCCCGGTGGTGCTCGACCTGAAGGAGTCGGCGCTCGACGGGATGGGGCCGCACGGGCTGTGTGTGGGCGCGACCGGTTCGGGGAAGTCCGAGCTGCTGCGGACGCTGGTGCTCGGTCTTGCCGTCACTCATTCCTCCGAAACGCTGAACTTCGTACTCGCCGACTTCAAGGGCGGGGCGACGTTCGCGGGGATGGCTGGGATGCCGCATGTGGCCGCCGTCATCACGAATCTGGCCGACGACCTGGCGCTGGTCGACCGGATGGGCGACGCGCTGCGCGGGGAGCTCCAGCGTCGTCAGGAACTGCTGCGGGCGGCGGGCAACTTCGCCGGCATCCATGACTACGAGCGGGCCCGGGCGGCGGGCGCCGCGCTGGAACCGCTGGCGACGCTGGTGCTGGTCATCGACGAGTTCTCCGAACTTCTGACCGCCCAACCCGACTTCATCGAGACGTTCATCCGGATCGGGCGCATCGGCCGTTCGCTGGGTGTGCATCTGCTGCTGGCGTCCCAGCGCCTTGAGGAGGGGAGGCTGCGGGGTCTGGAGACCTATCTCTCGTACCGGATCGGGTTGCGCACGTTCTCGGCGGAGGAGTCGCGGGCCGCGCTGGGTGTACCGGACGCGTACGACCTGCCGCCGGTGCCCGGTTCGGGGTTTCTGAAGACCGGTACGCGGGAGCTGACCCGCTTCAGAGCGGCGTACGTCTCGGGGCCGTACCGGCAGGGTGGGCCCGGGCGGGCTGCCGGGGAGGGGCCCGGCGGCCTCGCGCCGGCGCTGTTCAGCGCGCTGCCGGTGCCCGTGCCGGTGTCTGCTTCTGCTTCTGCTTCTGCTTCTGCTTCTGTGCCAGAGGTGCGCGGGGACGACGCGGTCCCGGAGTCAGTGCTCGACGTGGTGGTGCGGCGGCTTGAGGGGCAGGGTGTGCCCGCCCATCAGGTGTGGCTGCCTCCGCTGGACCGGGCGCCGGGGCTGGACGCGCTGCTGCCGGACCTCGGTACGGACCCCGAGCGCGGGTTCACCGTCGCGGGGGACGGCGGACGTGGCGGGCTGGTCATTCCGCTCGGGCTCGTGGACAAGCCGTTCGAGCAGCGGCGCGAGGTGCTGTTCCAGGACTTCTCCGGGGCGGCGGGGCACATGCTGGTGGTCGGCGGGCCGCGGTCCGGCAAGTCCACGGTACTGCGCACGCTGGTCATGTCCTTCGCGCTCACCCACACCCCGCGTGACGTCCAGTTCTACGGGCTCGACTTCGGCGGTGGCGCGCTCGCGTCGCTGTCGGACCTGCCGCACGTCGGCTCGGTCGCCTCACGGCTGGATCCCGAACGCGTGCGGCGTACGGTCGCGGAGGTGGCCGGGGTGCTGCGGGCCCGTGAGGAGGCGTTCCGGGCGCGGGGCATCGGTTCCATGGCCGCGTACCGGCGCGAGCGGGCCCGGGGCGGTCTGCCCGGTGAGGCGTGGGGCGACGTCTTCCTCGTCGTGGACGGCTGGGGCGGTTTCCGTACGGAGTACGAGGAGTTGGAGCCCGTCATCACCGACATCGCGGCCCGGGGTCTCGGTTACGGGGTCCATGTGGTGCTCACCGCCGCTCGTTACCTGGAGGTGCGGGCCGCGCTGAAGGACCACCTGGCCGGGCGGCTCGAACTGCGGCTCGGTGACGTGTCGGACTCCGAGTTCGACCGGAGGGTCGCCGCCCGGGTGCCCGCCGGTGTTCCGGGCCGGGGCCAGGTGGCGGAGGGGCTGCATTTCCTGGCCGCGGCGCCGTGCCTGGGCCCGGTGGAGGACGCGGCCGGTCTCCCGGACCGTACGGCGGAGCTGGCCGGGCGGATCCGGGCGGACTGGGCGGGTCCACCGGCCCCGCCCGTGCGGCTGCTGCCCGCAGTCGTCCCCGCCGAGCGGCTGCCCAAGGGGGACGAGTTCCCGGAGCGGGGGGTCGCGATCGGCGTCGCCGAGTCCGATCTGGAGCCGGTGTTCGTGGACTTCGACGCCGATCCCTTCCTTCTGGTGTTCGGGGAGAGTGAATCGGGGAAGACGGCTCTGCTCCGGCTGCTCGCCCGGCAGATCGCCCGCCGCTACTCCCCCGACGAGGCGAAGCTCGTCGTCGGGGACTACCGGCGGGGGCTGCTGGGCGCCCTGCCGGAGAGCCATCTGCTGGAGTACGCGCCGACGCCGGACGCGCTCGCGACGCATATGGAGGCGCTGGCCGGGGTGTTCGCGCGACGCCGGCCTCCGGCCGATGTCACGCCCCGGCAGTTGCGGGAGCGCAGTTGGTGGACGGGCCCGCGGATCTTCGTCGTCGTGGACGACTACGACCTCGTCGCGACGGGCACGGGCAGCCCTCTCGCTCCTCTCGCGGACTGTCTGCCGTTCGCGCGGGACACCGGGGTGCGCTTCGTCGTCGCGCGCAACTGTGCCGGCGCGTCCCGCGCGATGTACGAGCCGTTTCTCCAGCGGATCAGAGAGCTGGGCGCGCAGGGGGTCGTGCTGTCGGGCGACCCCGGGGAGGGCGATCTGGTCGGCTCGGTGCGTGCCCGCCCGATGCCGCCGGGACGCGCGTGCATGGCGACCCGGCGCGGCGGGAAGAGCCTCGTGCAGACCGGCTGGCTGCCGGAGCGGGGTTGAGCGTCGGGGCGGCCGCGGGGGTTCGGCGGAGCGGGTCCCCGGCCGCCGTGTTGCCTGTACGGTGCCGTGCAGAGGCAGGTACGGAAAGGAGCCCTCACGATGGGCACGCAGGCGGAGAAGGACGAGCTGTACGCACTCGACATCTCGGGGGTGGAATGGCTGTGTGCTCCCGGGACGGAGCAGGAGGAGGAGCGCGTCGAGATCGCGCACCTTCCCGGCGGCGCGGTGGCCATGCGGTCCTCTCTGGACCCGGACACGGTGCTCAGGTACACGGAGGCCGAGTGGCGCGCGTTCGTTCTCGGTGCGAGGGACGGCGAGTTCGACCTTCCGTAGGCGTCGCCGGGTGGGTGCGGGGCACGTTCGGGTGAACGTGCCCCTCCGTACGTCCGGGCCCGGGGGCCCGGCATGCCGGCCCCGGCCCCTGTCAGTAGGCCTCGGTGAAAAGGCGCGAGGACCGGAGGTCCGTGGCCCGGTAGTGGTCCTTGCCGCTCTCGATGAGCCTCGCGACCTCGTCGAGCCGGCCCCTCATGTGGTCGGCCTTGTTCCGGTACTTGTGCTGGAGGGTCACGTACTCGGCGTGCGCCTGGCCGTCCCAGGTGTCGGTGACGACCTTGAGCGCGGCGTCCATCTCCTCCAGGTCCCGGCAGATGTTCCGTGAGACCGCGCGGATGCGGTTGGCGACCTCCTGGACGCTCTCGTACCTGACCTTGGTGTGCGGGTCGTGCCCCATCGGTTTCCTCTGGTCGTGTCGGGCGAACGGTGCCGGGTTCAGACGCCGTTCAGTGCGGAGGTGCCACTCGCGGAAGCCGGTTCCCGCACCGCCCTGAAGGCGGCGCGGACCTCCTCGTCGTTCGCGTTGCTGAGGTTCCTGGTGCCGTCGACGGCGTTGAGCAGTACGCCGAGGAGGCGCCGGATCTCGTCGTGGTCCTCGTTGACCACGAGCTGGGCGGAGGTGAACCCCGAGGCGCCCGCGCCGGTCCAGCCGGCCCCCACCGTCGCGAGGACGTCGGCCAGCTCGCGGGCCTGCCGGGACACCGCCTCGGCCGTGTGGACGATCTTGTTCCTGGCCTGGACGACCGGGTCGTCGGCGAGCGCGAATCCACCCGTGGGGCTGGTCATACGAGGTCCTCTCTCTGGGCCGTTCAGGCGGCTCAGGCTAGCTATTCCGGCGTCCTTCCCCGGCCGCGGTGGAGGCCCCTCGGGGGTGTGCGAGGAGGGTTTCCGGGGGCTCTCGGGCTCATCCCGTACGCCGTCGGCGCAGCTCCCGTGCGACGGCCGCCGTGCCCGCCACCGCGCCGGTCAGCAGGACCGTGAGGGCCATGGCCCAGGCGGCGTAGCGGCGGTCGCGCCGTTGCGGGGTGTCCGCGGCGGACAGCGGTGCCGGGTCGGGTGCGCCGGCCCCGGAGGGCGGGCCGTCGGGGTGCGGCGCGTCCTGCGGGGTGTCGTCGCCGGACAGCGCGCGGACCGGGTCGACTACACCCCATCCGACGAAATCGTCACGGCCGTTGACGGAGCGTTCCGCGGTCTGTTCGATGCGGGCGGCGATCTGCGCGGCCGTCCAGCGCGGGTACTTGGCGCGCATCAGTGCGGCGACCGCGCTCACGTAGGGGGCGGCGTAGCTGGTCCCGCTGTCCGCGCAGTGGCCTCGGCCGGGGGCGGTGGAGACGATGTCGACGCCCGGCGCGGCGACGTCCACGAAGCTCCCGGGCCGGGAGAAGGGGGCTCGTTCGTTGTCGCGGCCGGACGCGGCGACGGCGAGGACCCCGTCGAACGCGGCCGGGTAGGCGGGCGTTCGGGTCGGGCGGGCGCCGTTGTTGCCGGCGGAGGCGACGACCACGACGTCCCGGCGGACGGCATCGGCCACCGCGCGGCCCAGGGCGGAGCCGGGAGTCTGCGGGCGGACGGTCTCCTGCGAGATGTTGACCACGTGGGCGTGCCGGGCGACGGCGTGGCGGATCGCGGCGGCCAGTGACGCGTCGGTGCCGTGGCCGCGCGCGTCGTTCTGGCGGACCGGGATGACGGTCGCTCCGGGGGCGAGCCCGACGAAGCCGGTCCCTGCGCGGGGGCGGGCCGCGATGATGCCGGCGACGCGGGTGCCGTGGCCCACCGTGTCGCCGGTGCCGTCGCCGCCGGGTCGCAGCGTGTCGGCGCCGGCGGTGACCGCGCCGGCGAGCTGGGGGTGGGTGTCGTCCACCCCGGTGTCGATCACGGCGACGCGGATGCCCTCGCCCCGGGTGTCGTGCCAGAGCTCGTCCAGGAGCACCCGCTGCAACGGCCAGGGGCGGCCCTCGAACCGCCGGTTCGCCGGGAGGACGCACGCACCGCCGTCCGGACCGGTGACCGCGTGCGAGGGCTGGGCCGCGGCGAGGACGGCCAGTGCGGCGAGGGCCGCCGCCGGCCGGGTGGCCGTCCGGTGCGCCACGTCAGGAACCCTGCGGGCGGCGCGCGCCGGTGGTGTCGAGCCGTGGGCCGCGGGGAAGGAACTCCGACCATTCGGCGGGTACGAGGGCGGGCTTCACGTCCTCGTACCCGAGCCGGGTCTGCGCCTCTCCGGCCCGCCCCGGAGTTTGAGGGGCGCCTCCGGTGGAGAGCGGGGAGTGCCCGGGGTCGCCGTCGCCGTTCCCCCGAACCGCGTACCGCAACCCCGTGTCCGTCACCAGGAAGAGTGATCCCTGGGGCCTGGTCTGGCGCCCCCGGACCTGGGTGTAGAGGAGCCCGCTGCCCGGGGTGACGTAGGTGCTGGTGCCGCCCTCGCCGACGGCGGCGGGGTACGTGGTCCCCGCCCAGGTGCTCAGGGTGGTGCGGCCCCTGCCGTCCGTCGCGCGCAGTACGGAGCAGACGGTGCTCCGGTGCGCGGTGTCGACGCGGACGGCCTTGCGGGCGGGCCAGTGCGCGGCCTGGCCGGCGAAGGGTGCCGGGTCGGACACGAAGTCCTGGAGCCCCGCCGGGTAGGCGCTGCCGGCCTGGTCGAGGGCGGCGGTCTGCGGAGAGTTGACGATCAGCCAGGCGGTGAACTCGGAGACGCGCTGCGCCCGGCCGTCGAGCACCACGTGGTACGCGGTGCCCGCGCCGTCCCTGGACCGCAGCACCGCGCCGACACGGTTCTCGCGGGCCGACAGGTGGCCCGCGATACGGGCGGGGGCGCCGATCTCGCCCGGGACGACGGGGAAGGCGACGGGGCTGCCGGTGTGCAGGGTGGCGAGCCAGTCGCCGGTGACGGCTCGCGGCCGGGCGCGCCCGACCAGGGCGTCGGTGAGGTGCCCGAGGTCGCCGGGCCGCTCGTCCACGCGGTATTTGGTGCCACGGGCGTCCACGAGGTACCGGGTGCCGTGCGGGTCCTGTACATAGAGGACCTGGCCGCCGGTGAGCCGGTTCGGGCCCTCCGTCAGCCGGTGGTCGCGGGCGGCGAGGACGAAGCCGGCCTTCCGCACACCGGTGCCTCCGCCTCCCGGCCGTACGCAGACGGCCCACCGCTTGGCGGTGCCCGCGTCCCGCTTGCCGGGTAGCCGGTCGGGGGCGTACGGGATCCCGATGACCGGTCCGCGTGGGGGCTTGCCCGCGTCGAGGATGTCGTCGGCGACCTGGACGACGCCGTAGTCGCCGGGGTCGAGCAGCAGCCGGGCGGACGCGAGGTTCAGAACGGGGTGCAGCCGGGTACGGCGATGGGCGCCCCGGCCCGTGGTGAGCACCACGTAGCGGGTGGTCGACGTCCTGCCGACGACGACCTTGGCGCCGGGGCGGTCCCAGCCCTTGGGCGCGACCGGGCGGAACATGCCGTACGCGCCGAACCCGGCGAGGAGCAGGGCGCCGGTGAGCACACCGGGGAGGACGGCGCGCAGTGGGCGCGGGGCTCCCTCGTCGGAGCCGTCCGGTGAGGGCTGCAGGAAGGCGGCCAGGGCTCGTCTCTTCGCAAATGTGTACGTGTTCAGCTCGTCCCGTCGGGTCACCATGGCCCGGCCCGCCTTCCCTCTCCGCCCGCGCCGCACACCTGCGGGCGCTCACCGCACACGCTTCGGCGGGGCTCCCCGCTGTCGGCGACCACTATGCCGCCCGTAACCGGGTGTTGGCCGAATACCGGTACGCTGTGCGCTTCCGCCGGAGGTTCGGCCGGACGGGTGCGGCGCGGGTCGGAACGGCGCGGACGGGGGCAGGGGACGATGGCGAACAGGGGTGGCGCGCGGCTGAACCGGCGGGCCGGGCCGATCGGCACTTTTCGATTGCAACAGCTGGTTCTGTTCGAAGTGGCGGTGGCGGTCCTGCTGTGTGCGTGGGTCGCCGGACCCGCGCTCCTGGGCCCTGCGGGGATGGCGGCCGCGCTGCTCGTGGTCCTCGCCGTCGTGCGCAGACGACGCCGCTCCCTTCCGGCCTGGCTGGGCACGGTCGTCGCGTTCCGGGCGCGGAACCGGAGGGCAGCCTCACGGATGGCGGCGGCCGGACCGGGCCCCTGGTCCCCGGTGGCGCCGCTGAGCGAGTGCGTACCGGCCCTGCGCACCTGTTCGTTCACGCACCGGGACCGGCGGCCGGTGGGCATGGTCGGCGACGACACGCACCTCACCGTGGTGGTGCGGGTGGACGCGGAGGACACGGTGGTGCGGGCGGACCGGACCGTGCGTCCGCTGCCGCCGGGGCTCGTCCGGGACGTGATGGACGTCGACGGCATCCGCCTGGAATCGGCGCGGATCGTGCAGCACACCCGGCCCGCCCCCGCCCCGCACCTCCCCCGCGACGCGGTAGCCGCGCTCAACTACGCCCCGCTCCAGGCCCGTACGGGGTCACCGGCGGTGCGGATCACCTGGGTCACGCTGACGCTCGACCCGGAACTCTGCCCGGAGGCCGTACGCATGCGGGGCGGCGGCCTGACCGGGGCGCAGCGGTGCCTGTCGCGGGCCGCCGACCAGTTGTCCGGCCGGCTGGCCGGGGCGGGGTTCGGCGCGACGGTGCTGACGGAGCAGGAGCTCGGTGCCGCGCTCGCCACCGCCGCCTGCGCGGACGCCACGACGGCCCCCCGTGCCGACGGGCCCCCGAGGCCCGTCCGCCGCACTCGGGAGACCTCGCGGACGTGGAGCTGCGACGGGCGCCGGCACACCGCGTACTGGGTGCGCCGGTGGCCGCGCTCCGGTGATGTGCCGATGCCCCGGCTGGTCGCGCTGCTCACCTCGGTACCGGCGCTGGCCACGACGTTCAGCCTGACGCTGGCGCGGGGCGACCGGCAGGAGGTCGCCGCCGCGGGGTACCTGCGGATCAGCGCGCGCACCGGCGACGAACTCCGGTCGGCGCGAGGAGAACTGGAGCGTCTGGCACGCGGGGTGCGGGTCTCGCTCGTACGGCTGGACCGCGAGCAGCTGCCCGGGGTGCTCGCCACGCTCCCGCTCGGCGGGGCCCGCTGATGGCGGCGGCGCCCGGGCGGGTGCGGGGCCGGCTGGGGTTCGGTCCGGTCGGTCCGCGTCGGCGGCGGTACACCGTCGGCCCCGAGCAACTGGCCTCGCTGGGGTTGCCGGTGGGCGACGACGGGGTGGTGATCGGCGAGGACGAGGAGGGCTTGCCCGCCGTCCTCGGCCTCAACCGCCCTTCCTCGTACGACGTCACGCTCGTCGGCGGGCTGTGGACGGTGCAGGTGCTCGCGCTGCGGGCAGCGGCGACAGGGGCGCGGATCGCGGTGGAGACGGGGCGGGCGCACGCCTGGGCGAGCCTGGTCCGCGCCGCCGCCGGCAACGGGTGCGTCGCGCTGCACGAGGTCGGCCGGGTGCCGCCGCTGGGCCCCTCGGCGGCCTCGCCGGTCGTCGTCGTACGGGACTGCGGCATGCGCCCGCCGCCCGGACGGGCCGTGTCCGGGCCGTGGCAGTCGGTCCTGACCCTGTTGCCGTATCTCGGCCCGGCCGCGCCCGCGCTGACGGAGAAGGCGTCGCTGGTGGGCGTGCAGCGGGTGTCACCCGGGGAGGCGGAGACGGCCGGGCGCCTCCTGCGGCTGCCGGCCGGCACGGTCAGCGCGCTGCCCGCCCTGGCGGACGGGGTCACACTCTGGTGCACGCGGCGGGAGAGTCGGCTGGTGACGACCCGGGCGACCGACGCGGAGACGGGGCTCCTGGGCGCCGCGCGCCGGGTGGACTGACGGGCGTACCCCCGGGGGATCACAAGGGTGCGCTCCGGGTGCGACGGACGGGATTCCCGATGCAGTTGTGCCTGTTTGACCGCTTTGGGTTTCACTCCCTGTCGCACTCAGTCCACTTGGGTGCACTACGTGACGTACGGGACAGCGTTCGCGGCGCTGTACGGCCTGCCGTGGCGGGGCCCATGGCGATTAGGCTGGGTCCGGACGCGGCGGAGAACCTGTGGGCAGGCCTTGTGCGTCCCAGGGGGAGAGCCGGGCGGTTCGCGTTACGGGAACGCCCCCACCCACCACGGCACAAGGGTGCTCGACCACACCAGGAGGCAAAGTGAACGGCGATCGGGACGAGATGCGCGGGGGCTGGGACAAGCCCGTCGACGAGTCGTCCGACGCGGAGCCCGCCGAGACGACGGGTGAGTTCACCATCGACTACACCCCGCCCGCCTGGTACACGCAGAACGCGCCGGGCGACTCCTCGGGCGGCACCGGTACGCCGCCGGCATCGCCCCCGCCGCCGAGCGGGGACCCGGTGCCGCTGCCGCCGCCCCCGGCGCAGCGCGGCTTCGACCCCGAGTGGACCCCCGCCCCGCCGGACACCGGCGACCTCGACAGCGGCGCCACCATGCGCTTCTCGGCCTCCGCGCTGAAGCGGGAGATCGAGGAGCGGGAACGCGCGGAGCGCGAGGCGGAGACGGACGCCGGGGCGGTGGACGGCGACGCGCCGTCCGCTGCCGACGGCGTCGACGACGCGTCCGAGGCCGCCGACGCCGTTCCGGACGACGCGGCGGCGGGTACGCCCGGCGCGGATCAGGAGGAATCCTGGGACGACGTCCTGGGAAGGGTCTTCGACTTCGAACCCGAGGCGGCGGAGGACAGCCCGACGCCCGCGGACGCGACCGGAAGCACCTCCGCGGCCGAGGACGGCGAGGAGAGCGGCAAGGCCGACCTCGCCCCGGCCGCCGGCGCGCCCTCGGAGCCGTACAGCCCGAAGCCGCACGACGCGGAGCCGGCCGACGCGGAGCCGGCCGACGTCGTGCTCTCGGATGACGCGCCCTCGGACATCGAGCCCTCCGACTCCGAGGCCGTGCTCTCGGATGACGCGCCCTCCGACGCCGTGACCTCCGGCGCCGTGACCTCCGGCGAGGCCCCCGCGGTCTCCGGCGAGGCGGACTCCCCCGAGCCGGACGACGAAGCTCCGGTGACCGGCGCCACCTCCTCGGACGCGGCGCCCCGCGACGTACCGGCGGACAGCGCGCCCCAGGACGCCTCGCCGTCCCCCTGGGCACCGGCCGCCCCCTCGCAGGGCGGTCTCCCGCCGCTGCCGCCCGCCTTCCAGCCGGCCGCCCAGCAGCAACCGCAGGCACCGCAGCCGCAGGCACCGCAGCCCGAGCCCGCCCAGCCGCAGGTTTCCCAGGCCCAGGCCCCCGCCCCGCAGTCCGGCTACGGCTTCCCCCGGCAGGCACCGCAGCCGCACCAGCCGGAACTTCAGCCCCAGCAGCCCCTCCCGGCCGCCAACCTCCCGGCACAGCGCCCGCAACCGCCCGCACCCCAGGCCCCGCAGGCACCCCAGCCGCAGGCTCCCTGGTCCGCGCAGCAGCCGCCCCAGTCGGCCCAGCAGCCCCAGCCCCAGCCCCAGCCCCAGCCCCAAGGCGGCTACGGCTTCCCGCAGGGCGCCCAGCCCACGGCCCAAGGCACCCCCGCCCAAGGCACCCCGGCCCCCGACGCCGGCACCCCGAACCTCCCGGCGCAGGTCCAGCCGGAGCCGCAGCCGCAGCAGCCCGTCGACCCCCGGGCCGGCACCTCCTGGCCCACCCCCGCCCCTCGCGATCCGCGTGCCGCGGGCGGCGCCCCGCTCGGGTACACCGCGGCCGTGGAGCTCACCTCCGATCGGCTCATCCGGGGCAAGCAGAAGACCCGCAGCAGCCGCAACCCCACGGGCGCCTCGCGCTTCAAGCTCGGAGGGAAGAAGGAGGAGCAGGAGAGGCAGCGCAAGCTGGAGCTCATCCGTACGCCGGTGCTCTCCTGCTACCGGATCGCGGTGATCAGTCTCAAGGGCGGCGTCGGCAAGACCACCACGACCACCGCACTCGGCGCGACCATGGCCAGCGAGCGGCAGGACAAGATCCTCGCGATCGACGCCAACCCGGACGCCGGCACGCTGGGCCGGCGGGTGCGCCGCGAGACCGGCGCGACCATCCGCGACCTCGTGCACGCGATCCCGCACCTCAACTCGTACATGGACATCCGGCGGTTCACCTCGCAGGCGCCCTCCGGGCTGGAGATCATCGCCAACGACGTGGACCCGGCGGTCTCCACGGCCTTCAACGACGAGGACTACCGGCGCGCGATCGGCGTGCTCGGCAAGCAGTACCCGATCATCCTCACGGACTCGGGAACCGGTCTGCTGTACAGCGCGATGCGCGGTGTGCTGGACCTGGCCGATCAGCTGATCATCGTCTCGACGCCCTCGGTCGACGGCGCGTCCAGTGCGTCCACGACCCTGGACTGGTTGTCGGCACACGGGTACGGGGAGCTGGTCCAGCGGTCCATCACCGTGATCTCCGGCGTCCGCGAGACCGGCAAGATGATCAAGGTCGACGACATCGTGCAGCACTTCCGGACGCGCTGCCGCGGGGTCGTCGCCGTGCCGTTCGACGAGCACCTCTCGGCCGGTGCGGAGGTCGACCTCGACATGATGCGGCCGAAGACCCGGGAGGCGTACTTCAACCTCTCCGCCCTGGTCGCCGAGGACTTCGCGCGCGCCCAGCAGCAGCAGGGGCTGTGGACGTCGGACGGCAGCGGCCCGCCGCCGCAGTACGCCCCGCCGCTCCCGGGCCGGCAGATCCCCGGACAGCAGGCCCCGGGCCAGCAGCCGTACGCCCTCCAGCAGCCGCAGCAACCCCAGCAGCCCGGCCACCCCCAGTACCCCGGACAGCCGTACGCGCCGCAGCAACCCGGTCAGCCCTATCCGCAGCCCCAACAGCCGCACCCGCAGCAGCCGTACGGCGGCCAGCAGCCCTATCCGCAGCCGGGCCCCGGCGCCGGGCAGCAGTGGCAGCAGCAGCCGGCCCAGGACCAGCAGCCGTACCAGCAGCCCCCGGCCCAGGCCCAGGCCCAACCGCAACCCCAGCACGACCAGCCAGGACACCCCGAACTGCACGGTCCCGTACCGCCCGCCGGATGGCAGCAGCAGCCGCCGCCAGCGCCTCAACAGTAGGGCGTCAGAGGTCTGAACCAATGAGGGTCCGCATCGCCTCCGCGATGCGGACCCTCTTGGCATATCCGCAGACCACACGCCGTTTCTGGGACCGTTGACGCGGCTCGACCGCCGCTGATAAACCTTCGCAACACCAGCCGGCGAACCGAAGTTCAACACGCCTTCCCGTGCGAGTCATGACACGAGGTCCCAGACCATGGTCGTAAGAGTTCCGTCCTCCTCCGCCCCGCCACGCTCACGTCTGCGGGTGCTCCTGGCCTCCGGTGCCGCCGCCCTCGCTCTCGCGGCCGGGTCCGTCGTACCTGGAATGCCCCTCGGGGCCGCGCCCCAGCAGGCGCAGGCCGCCGACAGCGGAAACAAGACACTGACCGTCGCGGTCGCTCAGAGCGTCGACTCCCTGAGCCCGTTCCTCGCCCAGAAGCTGCTGAGCACCAGCGTCTCGCGGCTCATGTACGACTTCCTGACGAACTACGACGCCAAGGACAACCACGCCATCCCCGGCCTGGCGACCAAGTGGGAGCCCTCCGCCGACAAGCTGACGTGGACGTACACCATTCGGAGCGATTCGAAGTGGTCCGACGGGCAGCAGGCGACCGCCGAGGACGCCGCCTGGACCTTCAACAAGATCATGGACGACGAGGCCGCGGCCCAGGCCAACGGCAGCTTCGTCACCAACTTCAAGAAGGTCACGGCCCCCAGCCCCACCAAGCTCGTCATCGAGCTCAAGGAGCCGCAGGCCACCATGGCCGCGCTCGACGTGCCGATCGTGCCGAAGCACGTGTGGGAGAAGGTCGGCGACTTCTCGAAGTTCAACAACGACACGAAGTTCCCCGTCGTCGGCAACGGCCCGTTCATCCTGACGGACTACAAGGTCGACCAGTACGTGAAGCTCAAGGCCAACAAGAACTTCTGGCGCGGGGCGCCCAAGTTCGACGAGCTGGTCTTCAAGACGTACAAGGACCAGGACGCCGCCGTCGCCGCCCTCCGCAAGGGTGAGGTCTCCTTCGTCGCCGGTTCGCCCGCGCTGACGCCCGCTCAGGCGAACTCGCTCAAGGGCGACAAGAACATCAAGGTCAACGAGGGCCCCGGCCGCCGTTTCTACGCGCTGGCCACCAACCCCGGCGCGCGGACCAAGGACGGCAAGAAGTTCGGCAACGGCAACAAGGCACTGCTCGACCAGAAGGTGCGCCAGGCGCTGTTCCTGTCGATCGACCGCGAGACGATCATCGACAGGGTGTTCCAGGGGCACGCAGTCGAGGGCAAGGGCTACATTCCGCCGCGCTTCTCGGCGTACGCCTGGGAGCCCTCCGCCGACCAGGCGCTGAGCTACGACCCCGACAAGGCGGCGAAGCTGCTGGACGAGGCGGGCTACAAGCTCAAGGGCGACCAGCGCGTCGGCAAGGACGGCAAGCCGCTCGACCTGCGCATCCTGTGCCACGCCACCGACCCGAACGACAAGGCGGTCGGCAAGTACCTGAAGGAGTGGTGGGGCAAGCTCGGCATCGGGCTGAAGGTCGACTGCCTGGACGACGTCTCCGTGCCCTGGTACGCCGGTGAGTACGACCTCGCCTTCGACGGCTGGTCGGTCAACCCGGACCCGGACTTCGTCCTCGGCATCCACACCTGCGCCGCCCTGCCCACCAAGGCCAAGGCGAGCGCCGCCACCGACAACTTCATCTGCGACAAGTCGTACGACGAGCTGTACAAGAAGCAGCTCGCCGAGTACGACCCCGCCAAGCGGGCCGAGATCGTCGGGCAGATGCAGTCCTGGCTGTACGACTCCGGGTACATGAACGTCATGGCCTACCCGAACGCGGTCGAGGCGTACCGCACCGACCAGATCAAGTCGATCACGACCATGCCCGAGGCGGCCGGCAACATCTACGGCCAGGACGGTTACTGGAGCTGGTGGTCGGCCGTGCCCGCGAGCGGCGACGGCGGCTCGGAGGGCAGCAGCTCCGGCTCCTCCACCGGTGTGATCATCGGAATCGTGGTGGCGGTCGTGGTCCTCGCAGGTGGCGGGTTCCTGATCTCGCGGCGCCGCCGCACCAGCGCGGACGATCGCGAGTAGGTTCTCGAACGGGATGCGAGGAACCGGCCGGCGCGGGTGCGGTAGGCCCGTGCCGGCCGGTTCTTTCCAGGAACGACACGAGTAACGAGAGTTCCCCATGACAGCTGACAGCACTCCGGCGCTCGTGCAACAGGCGGACGCGGCCACGGACGGCCCTCCGGCCGGCCCCTCGGCCGCACGCGGTCCACGGGCGCGCAACACCACGGCCTATCTGAAGTATGTGGCCGCCAAGATCGCGGGCGCCGTCGTCTCGCTGTTCGCGGTTCTGGTCACCAGCTTCTTCCTCTTCCGGCTCATTCCGAGCGACCCGGTCAAACAGATGACGGGCGGCCGACGCGTCTCGGCCGAACAGCTGGAGTCGATGCGCCACCAGTTCGGGCTCGACCAGCCGATGTGGCAGCAGTTCACCAGCTACATCGGGGACGCGCTCACCGGCGACTTCGGTGACTCGTACGCGTACCACGCACCGGTCATCGACAAGATCGTGGAGAAACTGCCGGCGACGCTGCTCCTCACCGGCACCGCCTACGTCCTCTACAGCCTCATCGGCCTCTGGCTCGGCACCCGCACCGCCTGGCGCAACGGCTCGGCCGGCGACCGGTTCAACACGGCGCTCGCGCTCACGCTGTACTCGGTGCCGTCGTTCTGGCTCGGGCTGCTCCTGATCATCGTCTTCTCGGTGGGCGTCGGTCCGATCCCGGGCATGTTCCCGACGGGCGGGATGTCGTCGGGCGACACGAGCGGCCTGGATTACGTCATCGACGTGGCGCATCACATGGTGCTTCCGGTCATCACCCTGGTGGCGGTCGGATACGCGCAGACGCTGCTGGTGATGCGGTCCTCGCTGCTGGACGAGATGGGCAGCGACTATCTGACGACGGCCCGTGCCAAGGGGCTGCGGGACGACGTCGTGCGCCGCAAGCACGCCGTGCCCAACGCGATGCTGCCCACCTTCACGCTGATGTTCGTCAACCTGGGGCATGTGGTCGCCGGGCAGATCCTGGTGGAGACCGTGTTCTCCTGGCCGGGCCTCGGCTCCCTCTTCTACCAGGGCCTCAGCACCCCCGACCTGCCACTCGTCCAGGGCCTGTTCTTCGTCTTCGCCACCGCGGTGATCCTGGCGAACACCCTTGCCGATGTGCTGTATCCGCTGCTCGATCCCCGGGTGGGCCGATGACCACGACCGATTCCATGCCCACGCCGACCCCGGCGTCGGCCCCGCCCGAGCCCGTCCGGAGCGCCCGCGCCCTGGCCCGGGCCCGCAAACGCCAGTCCGCGGCCCGCTTCTGGCGGGAGTACCGCACCCACAAGGGCGGCCTGTGGGGCCTCGGCGGCCTGGTGCTCATCGCCCTGGTGGCCCTGGCCGCGCCCCAGCTCGTCGGCGCCGACTCGGAGAGCGTCACCGAGGCGTCGGGCGGCGCGCTCGAATCGCCGAGCGGTGAGTTCCCGCTCGGCACCGACCAGTTCGGGCGCAGCGTGCTCGCGCTGCTCGTGTGGGGTGCGCGCGTCTCCCTGACGGTGGGGCTGCTCGCGGCGTTCCTGTGCGTCGCCATCGGCACGATCGTCGGGATCGTCGCGGGCCACTTCCGCGGCTGGTACTCGACGGTGCTGATGCGGGTGACCGACTGGTTCCTGGTGATGCCGACGCTGGTTCTCGCGGTCGCCCTCGCCTCGGTGATGGACCGCTCCCTGTGGACCATCGTCATCGCGATCGGCGTGACGACCTGGCCGACCACCGCCCGCCTGGTGCGGGCGCAGACCCTCGCCGTGGAGTCCCGCCCGTACATCGAGCGCGCCCGCGCGCTGGGTGGCGGCCACGGCCACGTCATGCTCCGGCACGTCCTGCCGAACGTGATGCCGCTGGTGCTCGCCCAGACCACGCTGGCCATCTCCAGCGCGATCCTGAGCGAGGCCACGCTGGCCTTCCTCGGCCTCGGTGACCCGACCATCACCTCGTGGGGCAGCATGCTCCAGGACGCGCGCGCCGCGGGGGCCGTGAGCGCCGGCGACTGGTGGTACCTGGCACCGCCCGGCATCGCCATCGCCCTGGTGGCCCTGGCGTTCACCCTGTGCGGCCGCGCGATCGAGTCCGTCCTCAATCCCAAGCTGGGGGTGGCCCGTTGAGTACGACGAGCATCCGCAAGACGCCTCTTCTGGAGGTACGCGACCTGACCGTGACGTACGCCGGCGGGGCGCAGGCCGTCCGCGGCGTGAACCTCCGGGTCGAGGCCGGGCGCAAGCTGGGCATCGCCGGGGAGTCCGGCTGCGGCAAGTCCACGCTGGCGCTGGCCCTGCTGCGGCTGCTGCCCGCGGGGACGAAGGTGACCGGCGAGATCCTGCTGAACGGCGAGGACGTCCTCGCCATGAAGTGGGGCCAGGTCAGGGCCGTGCGCTGGGCGGGCGCGTCGATCGTCTTCCAGGGCGCGATGCACTCGCTGAACGCGGTGCACCGCATCGGGGACCAGATCGCCGAGCCGATCCTGCTGCACAAGAGGACGACACCGGCGGCGGCCCGGAAGCGCGCCGGCGAGCTGCTGGAGCAGGTAGGGCTGCCCGCGGCCCGGACGGACGCCTATCCGCACGAGCTGTCCGGCGGGCAGCGGCAGCGCGTGATGATCGCGATGGCGCTGGCCTGCGATCCGGGCCTGATCATCGCCGACGAGCCGACGACGGCCCTTGACGTGATGATCCAGGCCCAGATCCTGCGCCTCATCGAGGAGCTGGTCTCCGAGCAGGACCTCGGCCTGGTCATGATCAGCCACGACCTGGCGGTGCTGTCCGACACCTGCGACCGGCTCGCCGTGATGTACGCGGGCCGGGTCGTCGAGGAGGGCCCCGCCTCCGAGGTCTACGAGGGCGCGCACCACCCGTACAGCAGGGCCCTGTCGGGCGCCTTCCCGCGCATCGGGGACCCGGCGTCCCGGTTCGCGCCGCAGGGCCTGCCCGGCGACCCGCCCGACCCGTCGGCGCTGCCGGCCGGCTGCACCTTCCACCCGCGCTGCGCCCTGGCCCTGGACTCCTGCGCCACGCAGGACCAGGAGCTGCGGGAAGCGGGCCCGGGGCGGCAGGCCGCGTGCGTGCTGGTGGGCCCGGAGGGGGCGGCGGCGCCGGTCCTTCCGGGCGCCGAGGAAGCGAGGAGCACATCATGACGACGACCCCCGTGGACCTGCTCAGCGCGCAGGGGCTCCGGATCACCTTCCCCGGCCGGCACGGAGCCGCACCGGCACGCGCGGTGGACGGGGTGGATCTGGACATCAGGCCCGGCGAGATCGTGGCCCTGGTCGGCGAGTCGGGGTGCGGCAAGACGACGCTGGCCCGCTCCCTGCTGGGCCTGGTCCCGCCCACGGCCGGGCAGATCACGTTCGACGGGAAGCCGCTGGACTACGGGAGCCGGGCGCTCAAGGCGTACCGCAAGCGCGCCCAGCTGGTCCTCCAGGACCCCAGCGGCTCGCTGAACCCGCGCCACACGGTGTACGACGCGGTGGCCGAGGGCCTGCGCATCCACGGCTACGCGGGCGACGAGCGGCAGGCGGTGCACGACGCGCTGTCGCGGGCCGGGCTGCGTCCGCCGGAGCGGTTCTTCCTGCGCTACCCGCACGAGTTGTCGGGCGGTCAGCGCCAGCGCGTCGTGATCGCGGGGGCGCTGGTCCTGGAGCCGGAGCTGATCGTGGCGGACGAGCCGGTGGCCTCGCTGGACGCGTCGGTGCGGGGCGAGATCCTGGCACTGCTGCTGCGGCTGCGCGAGGAGCTGGGGCTCTCCGCGCTGGTCGTGACGCATGACCTCGGTCTGGCGTGGAACATCGCGGACCGGGTCGCGGTGATGTATCTGGGCCGCATCGTGGAGACGGGAGACGTCGAGCAGATCCTGACGGCCCCGCGCCATCCGTACACCCAGGCGCTGCTGTCGGTGCTGCCGGAGGCGCCGGGCGACCCGGTCGTGCTGACGGGTGAGCCGCCGGACCCGTCGCGGGTGCCGTCCGGCTGCCGCTTCCACGCCCGCTGCCAGGTGCTGGCCTCGGGCGAGGCGGAGCGGGCGGGCGTCGCGGACGCGTGCCGTACGCAGGACCTGCCGGTCCTGTCGGGCGGCGGGGAGACGCAGGTGGCGTGTCACTGGGCCACGGCGAAGGTCACCGCGCCGACTGCCTGACGGGCGGTACGGGTTTCCCGGCCGGGCCGGCCGGGAAACCCGTCGCGGTCAGTCCTGCTCGGCGGCGGCGACCAATTCGCCGCAGCGCTTCACGTCGGCGGCCATCGCCACCAGTAGGTCGTCGATCGTGTCGAACTTCAGCATCCCGCGTACGTACGCCAGGAAGTCCACGGCCACGTGCAGGCCGTACAGGTCGAGGCCGACGCGGTCGATGGCGTACGCCTCCACCGTGCGCTCGGTGCCGTCGAACTGCGGGTTGGTGCCGACCGAGATCGCGGCGGGCATCGCCTCGCCGTTCGCGTGCAGCCAGCCCGCGTAGACGCCGTCGGCGGGGATCGCGGTGTGCGGGAGGGTTTCGACGTTCGCGGTGGGGAAACCCAGCTCACGGCCGCGCTGCGCGCCCCGGACGACGACGCCCTCGACACGGTGCGGGCGGCCCAGGATCTCGGCGGCCCCGGCCACGTCCCCCTCGGCCACCAGGCGCCGGGTGAGCGTGGAGGAGAACGGCTCGCCGCCGCCCGCCTCGCCGCTCACCCGCAGGTCGATGACCTCGACGCGGTAGTCGTGCTCCGCGCCCAGCTCGGCCAGCAGCTCGACGTTCCCCGCGGCCCTGTGGCCGAAACGGAAGTTGGGGCCCTCGATGACCAGCTGGGCGTGCAACTTGTCGACCAGCACCTTCGCGATGAAGTCGGCCGGGGCGAGCCGCGAGAACTCCGTGGTGAACGGCAGGATCAGCATCGCGTCCACGCCCAGCTCCGCCATCAGCTCGGCGCGCCGGTGGTGCGGGGCGAGCAGCGGCGGGTGGCTGCCGGGCCGGACGACCTCGCTGGGGTGCGGGTCGAAGGTCACGACGACCGACGGCACGCCCAGCGCGCGCGCCCGCTCGACGGCGCGGCCGATGATCAGCTGGTGTCCCCGGTGCACCCCGTCGTACGAGCCGATGGTGACGACGCTGCGCCCCCAGTCCTGGGGGATGTCCTCCAAGCCTCGCCAGCGCTGCACTCTGACCGCTCCTCGCCCGAACCTGTGTACGTGGATATCTCGCTTACGCAGGTCTAAGACTGCCATGCTCACGCCCTGCGGCCTGCATCGGCATGGGCGTCGGAGCCCTCAGCGCCTCAACCGTGCGGCGTGCGCTGGGCCCGACGACGGCCGCCCACTCCTGTGGTGCCCCGGCCAGCCAGCCCGCGACCAGCGCACCGAACCCGGGCACCTCGCGGACCAGTGCGACGAGCCGCCGGTCGAACAGGGCGGCCCCTTCCGGGGTACGCACGAGGAGCATCCCGGTCCGGTGCACCAGCGTCCTGGTGCGCACCGGCGACCGCGTCGCGCATCCGGCCGCGGCGGCCCGCAGCAGGGCCTCCAGGACCACCGGGTCCGGAGTCCCCCCGCGCTGCTCGGCGTCCAGCAGCACCTCCAGGAGCTCGTCGCGGGTGGCCTGCGACGCGGGGCTGCCGGGCGAGGCGAGCACCGCGGCCAGCGATCCCCGGACCGGCGCCGCCGCCGGACGGTCCCGGAGCAGCCCGGTGAGCAGCGGCAGCAGCAGGGCGCGGGCGGCGGGCCCGTGCTCCAGGCGGCGGTCGAGGTACGCGGCGGTGTGCGCCGTGTCCTCCGGGTGGCCCTCGGCGTAGGCGCGTACGAGTCCGGCGGCGTGCAGCGCCAGCTCCGGGGCGTCGATCCCGGCCAGGGCCCGCAGCACCTCGCCCGCGCCCTGGTCCGGCCGCGCGAGCCGGTCGCGGTAGGCGGTCACCACGATGTCCGCGTGCGTGGGCAGGGCGGCGGCGAGCGCGGCGGCGGGCACGCGCACGTCCTGCGGGCCCTCGGCGACGAAGGCCCGGACGGCCTGCGGGAGGTAGCGGGCCCGGGTGCGGGGGTCCGCGACGAGCAGGGAGAGGACCGGCCCGTGCAGCTCGCTGTCGGCCGGGCGGGCCAGCACCGCGAGCACGGCCCGGCGCACCCGGTCGCGGTCCGCGTCCAGGGTCAGGCGGGGGGCGGCGAGCGTCGCGTACGAGACGGCGGCGACCCGGCGCGCGCGCCGGTCCTCGTCCCCGGCCCACCGCTCGACGGCCCGGCACAGCGCGGCGGGCTCGTCCTCGGCGAGCGCGGCGAGCAGCTCCTCGGCCCGGGGGTGCCCGGCGTCGACGAGCGCGTCGGTCAGCTCATCGGCGGCGAGGTCCCGGCGGGCGTACAGGAGGGCCTGCGCGGCGGCGGCGACGGTGGGGCGGCCGGGGACGGCGTCCGCGGGCCGCTCCTCCGCTCCGGCCTCGGCGTCCACGGGCGGTTCCGCCCCGGCGGACGGCAACGGGCGGTCGTCCGTGAACCAGGCGCACAGGAGGGGCTGCACCGTACGCGGATGGGCGGCGAGCCGCCGGGCGACGGCGTCGAGGAACCGCGCTTCGCCGCCCCCCTCCCCCGGCGGCCCGTCCGCCGGGACCAGACGGCGGAAGAGGTCCATCCGGTCCGCCTCGGGCAGCCGCAGCTCCCGCCAGAACCAGGGCCCGAAATCCGCGTACGCCCCGCACGCGCCGCCCCCGCCCGCCTCGGCGGAACTCCGCACGACGCGCCCGGCGAGCAGCCGGAGCACACCGAGGTACGGGCGGGCGTCGGGCACCCTCAGCAGCGTCTCGGCGAGCAGGCGCGCGGCCCACCAACGCGGGTCGGAGAGAGGCAGGGCCCGATCGCCGTCGGCCGCCTCCGGCAGCCGGTCCAGCGCCTCGATGAGGTCCGCCAGCCGGTGGGCCAGGGCGGCCGTGCCCTGGCGGCGGGACAGCAGGAGCAGCGCCTGGATCACCGGGCCGATCCGGTGCCGGGGCACGGGCAGGCTGCGCGGTCCGGCCGGAAGCGGGTCCTCGGCCGGTTCGCCCCGGCGGGGTCGCGGCACCCGGGCGTCGTCCTCCGCCGGCTCCGCGTGCCACCGGTGCACCAGCGCCCGCAGGGCCGCGTCCAGATCGAGGTGCGTGCTCTGGATCCAGTCCCCCACCTCCTCGTGGGCGAAGCGGTAGCCGGCACCGGCCGGGACGAGGAGCCCTTCGGTGAGGACCGCCGGGGCCCACCCCGTACGCCAGGGGAACAGCTCCTCGAAGGCGGCCCGGTCCAGCTCGCCCTGTCCGGGTCCGAGGCAGCGGCGGGCCGCCTCGTGGACCTGTCCGGCCACCCGGGCCGCCAGGCGCCGCACCGCGGCCGGCCCGGGGCGGCTCCCGGCGGCGACGCGGACGGCGACGCGCAGGCACATCAGGTCGAGGTGGGCGGCGAAGACCTCTTCCGTGCCCGGGCGCCCGGGCGTGCCCGGCGGCAGGGCCTCGCGTACCTCCGCGAGCAGGCGGAGGGTCAGCGGGTGGCGGTCGTGGCCGGCGGCGAGGGCGTCGGGCGGGAGGCCGAGCCCTTCCCGGGCCCGTTCGGCCTGGCCGGCGGTGAAGTCGGTGACGCGGACCGCCGGAGGAAGCCGCCGGGCGGGCCTGGAAGGGCGGTGCAGCGCACCGGGCGGGTAGAGCGCGCCGGCCGTCTCCCAGTGCTCGGGGCGGCAGCCGACGACGAGCCGGACGCCGTTCTCGCGGAGCCAGCGGGCCGTGCCGGTGGTCCAGGCGGCGAGCCGGTGGGCCAGGACGGGCGGCATCTCCTCCGGGGCGTCCAGCAGGACCAGCAGCGGGACGCCGGAGCCCGCGGCCAGCCGGGCCACCCGCTCGGGCGTGGCGCTCGCCATGTCGCCCGGGGCCCCGGCGGCGCCGACGATCCGTCCGGCCTGCTGGAGCGTGCGCGCGACGGCGTCGGCGACGGAGGTGTCGTCCGCGAGGAGGTCGGCGCCGCGCAGCCACAGCGTGGGCGCGGGCACCGGGCCCGTCGCCCGGCGCGCGGCGATCGCGGCGAGCTCGGTGGTGCGGCCGGTGCCCGGCTCGCCGACGAGACCGAGGACCGCGGGCGATTCCCCGGGGCCGGCCGCCGCGAAGGGTCCGGCCGCCGCGAACGCCTCGGACTCGGCGCGGACGTCGGGCCGTTCCACCGGCTCGTGGCGCTCGCCCGGGCCGCCCGCCGAGCCGACGGACATGGCGGTGAGCTGGAGGGCGCCGGCGAGGTTGAGATCGGGGCCGTAGCCGGGGACGGTCGCCGCGTTGCGCCGCAGCAGCTCGCCCAGCGGCCCGTCGGCGGGTGCCCCGGCCAGCGGCGCCGCGCAGCCGGCGGTGGCGTGGGAGGCGCGCAGGGCGAGCCCGAGGACGGCGATGACGGCCCCGCTGTCCGGGTCGAGCACGGGCCCGCCCACCGCCGCGCCGCCCAGCCGGAGCGCGTCGCTGCCGTCCGTGCCGAGGGCCAGTTCCAGGGCGCGGTCGATGCGGTGGGTGCGGCCGCGACTGGTGTACGTGACCGGCGTGCGGCCCAGGACGCGCGCCTCGCGCAGACCGTGCGCGGCGACCGTCACATACGTGCCGGGGTCGATGCGCTCGCGCAGGCGGATGGGCAGCGGCCGTACGCCCAGGGTGCCGGGGCCGCCCGTGGGCAGGAGGGCGATGTCCCATTCGGGCACGGCGGTGATGTCGGCTGCGTCGACGCGGTGGCTGCGGCCGTCCGTGCCGTGCAGCAGGAGATGCGGAAGGCCGTCGACCGCCTCGTGACTGGTGACGACCGCGCCCCGGTCGTCGGCGACGAAGCCGGTTCCCCGCGGCCGGCCGGCCGGATCGCACAGTCGTACCAGCGTCGCCCGGTCCCCGCATCCCATGATCCGACGGTAGGCCGCCGAAGATCCCCGCGCGGACCACACCGGGCGAAAGCGCCCCCGTCACCCCCCTGATTCACTCCGAGCGCCTGCCCGTTGGGGTGAATCAGGGGCGTTCGGTGGACAGAAAGGGGTGGGGGACCGTGGAGCGGGCACAGGGGGCTCTGCCCGCTCCACGATGGAGGGCCCGTACGCGGGCCGACACCCGGTCAGGCGAAGACGGCGAGGCTCTTGGCCTTGCCCTTCTGCTCCTCGACGAGGACCAGGAACCGCCCGTCCGGCCCGAAGACGGCGACCGGCCCCGGCGGGTACGCGGGCATGTCCAGCCGTACGCCGTTGAGCAGCAGCTTCGCCCGCTTCTCGTCCACGTCCCAGCGGGAGAACGCCGACGCGGCGGCCTCGGCCACCGGCATCACGGTCAGCTCCTCCTGGTGCTGGTCCAGCGTGCGCGCGGCGTCCAGCCCGTACGGGCCGACGCGGGTGCGCCGCAGGGCGGTCAGATGGCCGCCCACGCCGAGCCCGGCGCCCAGGTCCCGGGCGATGGCCCGGATGTACGTCCCCGAGGAGCAGACCACCGAGACGACCAGGTCGAGGACCTGCGTTCCGTCCTCGGCGACCGCCTCGCGGACGTCGTACACGCGGAAGGACGAGACGGTCACCGGCCGCGCCGGGATCTCGAACTCCTCGCCGCCGCGCACCCGCGCGTAGGAGCGCTTGCCGTCGATCTTGATGGCGCTGACCTTGGACGGCACCTGCATGATGGCGCCGGTCAGGGCGGCGACCCCGGCGTCGATCGCCTCGCGGGTGACCCCGGAGGCGTCGGCGGACGAGATGATCTCGCCCTCCGCGTCGTCCGTGACCGTGTCCTGGCCGAGCCGGATCGTGCCCAGGTACTCCTTCTCGGTCAGTGCGAGGTGGCCGAGGAGCTTGGTGGCCTTCTCGACGCCGAGCACGAGCACACCGGTCGCCATCGGGTCCAGGGTGCCGGCGTGGCCGACGCGGCGGGTGCGGGCGATGCCGCGCATCTTGGCGACGACGTCGTGCGAAGTGAAGCCGGACGGCTTGTCGACGATGACAAGGCCGTCCGGCGTCCTGTTGTTCTGCGTTGTCATTCGGAGGCGGTGTCCTCGTCCTCCGGCTTGCGGTACGGGTCCGCGTCGCCGGCGTACGCGGCGCCCGAGGACGCCTCGCGCACCTTGGCGTCCGAGGCGCGCGCCCGGTCGAGCAGGTCCTCGATGGCCCGGGCGTTCTCCGGGAGGGCGTCCGCCACGAAGGTGAGCGTCGGGGTGAACTTCGTCCCCGCCGCCGAGCCGACCGCCGAGCGCAGGATGCCCTTGGCGCTCTGCAGACCGGCCGCGGCGCTGGCCCGCTCCTCGTCGTCCCCGTAGACCGTGTAGAAGACCGTGGCCTCCCGCAGGTCACCGGTGACCCGGACGTCCGTGATCGTCACGTGGGTCCCCAGGCGCGGGTCCTTGATGCCGCGCTGCAGTTTCCCGGCGACCACCTCCTGGATGAGGTCCGCCAGCTTCTTAGCCCGCGCGTTGTCGGCCACTGGTCCGTCTCCTTCTTGACTTGCTCAATCGTCTTCGTCGCTGTGCAGCCGCCGTCGTACGGACAGCAGTTCCACTTCCGGCCGGGCGGCGACGAGGCGCTCGCACCGGTCGAGTACGTCTGTGAGGTGCCGGGTGTCCCCGGAAACCACGGCGAGGCCGATCTCGGCCCTGCGATGGAGATCCTGCCCGCCCGTCTCCGCCGCGCTCACCGCGTACTTGCGCTGGAGTTCGGCGACGATCGGACGGACCACGGAACGCTTTTCCTTCAGCGACCGTACGTCGCCGAGAAGCAGGTCGAAGGACAGTGTCCCCACATACATGTATGCCCGGATGTCCCGCCGGTTCGGGTTCGCGCCCCGCCGATGATCGGAAGGGACACAAGAACCGTACACGGAACGGCCGGGGCCGATCGACGGAAATAGGTCCCGTCGACCGGCCCCGACTGTTGAGGTACGGGTCAGCCTCGCGGCTTCTCGCGCATCTCGTACGTCGCGATGACGTCGTCGATCTTGATGTCGTTGAAGTTTCCGAGGTTGATACCGCCCTCGAAGCCTTCGCGGATCTCGGTGACGTCGTCCTTGAAGCGGCGCAGACCGGAGATGGTGAGGTTCTCCGCGACGACCTTGCCGTCGCGCAGCAGGCGCGCCTTGGTGTTGCGCTTGACCTCGCCGGACCGGACGAGCACACCGGCGATGTTGCCCAGCTTGGACGAGCGGAAGATCTCGCGGATCTCCGCCGTACCCAGCTCGACCTCTTCGTACTCCGGCTTGAGCATGCCCTTGAGGGCCGCCTCGATCTCCTCGATCGCCTGGTAGATGACCGAGTAGTAGCGGACGTCCACACCCTCGCGGTCGGCCATCTGCTGCGCACGCCCGGCGGCGCGCACGTTGAAGCCGATCACGATGGCGTCGGAGCCGGTCGCCAGGTCGATGTCCGACTCGGTGACCGCACCCACACCGCGGTGCAGGACCCGGATGTCGACCTCTTCACCGACGTCGAGCTGGAGCAGCGAGGACTCGAGAGCCTCCACCGAACCGGACGCGTCGCCCTTGATGATGAGGTTGAGCTCCTGGACCAGACCGGCCTTGAGCGCCTCGTCCAGGTTCTCCAGGGAGAACCGGACACCCTTGCGGGCGAAGTTGGCGTTGCGCTCGCGGGCGGCACGCTTCTCGGCGATCTGGCGGGCCGTACGGTCCTCGTCCACGACGAGGAAGTTGTCGCCGGCGCCCGGGACGTTGGTGAGACCCAGCACGAGGACGGGGGTCGACGGACCCGCTTCCTCGACGTTCTCGCCCTTGTCGTCGAGCATCGCGCGGACACGTCCGTAGGCGTCGCCGACCACCATCGTGTCGCCGACCCGCAGGGTGCCTCGCTGGACCAGGACGGTCGCGACGGCGCCGCGGCCGCGGTCGAGGTGGGACTCGATCGCGATGCCCTGCGCGTCCTGCTCCGGGTTGGCCCGCAGGTCGAGCGAGGCGTCGGCGGTGAGGACGACGGCCTCCAGCAGCTGGTCGATGTGCAGACCCTGCTTGGCGGAGATGTCGACGAACATCGTGTCGCCGCCGTACTCCTCGGCCACCAGACCGAACTCGGTGAGCTGACCGCGCACCTTGGTCGGGTCGGCGCCCTCGACGTCGATCTTGTTGACCGCGACCACGATCGGCACGTCGGCCGCCTTGGCGTGGTTCAGCGCCTCGATCGTCTGGGGCATCACACCGTCGTTCGCCGCCACCACGAGGATCGCGATGTCGGTCGACTTCGCACCACGGGCACGCATGGCGGTGAACGCCTCGTGACCCGGGGTGTCGATGAAGGTGATCCGACGGTCCTCGCCGTTGACGTCCGCGGAGACCTGGTAGGCACCGATGTGCTGGGTGATGCCGCCGGCCTCGCCCGCGATGACGTTCGTCTTGCGGATCGCGTCCAGGAGTCGCGTCTTACCGTGGTCGACGTGACCCATGACGGTCACGACCGGCGGACGCGGCACCAGGGCCTCGTCGCCGCCCTCGTCCTCGCCGAACTCGATGTCGAAGGACTCGAGCAGCTCGCGGTCCTCCTCCTCCGGGCTGACGATCTCCAGGACGAAGTTCATCTCGTCCGCGAGGAGCTTCAGCGTCTCGTCGGAGACGGACTGCGTGGCGGTGACCATCTCGCCGAGGTTCATCATGACGCCGACCAGCGAAGCCGGGTTGGCGTTGATCTTCTCGGCGAAGTCGGTGAGCGAGGCACCGCGCGACAGCCGGACGGCCTGTCCGTTGCCGCGAGGCAGCATCACGCCGCCGACCGACGGGGCCTGCATGGCCTCGTACTCCTGGCGCCTCTGCCGCTTCGACTTGCGGCCACGACGCGCGGGACCGCCGGGACGGCCGAAGGCGCCCTGCGTTCCACCACGGCCACCGGGGCCGCCGGGACGTCCACCGAAGCCGGGACGGCCGCCGAAGCCGCCGCCACCGCCGGGACGGCCCGCGCCGCCACCGCCGCCACCGGGACGGCCGGCGAAGCCGCCGCCACCGCCGCCGGGACCGGCCGGACGACCCGCGAAGCCGCCGCCACCGGGACGGCCCGCGCCGCCCGGACGACCGCCACCGCCGCCGCCGGGACCGCGGCCACCGCCGGGGCCACCACCGGGACGCGGGCCGGCAGCGGGACGCTGCGGCATCATGCCCGGGTTGGGTCGGTTACCACCGGGGCCGCCGCCCGGACGGGGCGCCTGCGGCCGGGGCATGCCGCCCGGGGTCGGACGCGGCGCGCCACCCTGGCCCTGCGGGCGCGGGGCGCCACCGGGGCCACCCTGCGGACGCGGGGCGCCGGGGCGCTCCTGGCCGCCACCGGGACGCGGGGCGCCGCCGGGACGGGGTGCCTGCGGACGGGACATGCCCGTCGAGCCACCGGAGGTGAAGGGGTTGTTGCCCGGACGGGGACCGGCCGGACGGGCGCCGGGGCGCGGGGCGCCCTGGCCGGCGGGACGCGCGGGGCGCTCGCCGCCACGGCTGCCGTCACGGCCGCCGTCGCGCTGGCCGCCACCCTGCTGACCGGCCGGGGCCGGACGCGCGGGACGGGGGCCGGGGGTCGCGCCTGCGGGGCGCGGTGCCTGCGGCGCGGCCGGCTGGGCCGACGCCGGGGCCGAGAACTCCGCGGCGGGCACCGGCGTGACCGGGGCCTTCGGCGCGGGCTTCGGGCCCGGACGCGGGCCGGAGGCCGGCGCCGCCGGGGCGGAGGGGGTGCTGCTCGGGGCCTCGGCGGCGGCCGGCTTGGGGGCCGGGGCGCCGGGCTTCGGGGCAGCGGGACGTGCCGCGGGGGCCGGAGACGGCGCCGCGGGCTTGGCGGGGGCGGCCTTGCGAGGCGCGCCCGGCTTGGCAGCGGGCTTGCCGGCGTTGCCGCCGGGCCCCTGCAGTGCGTCAGTCAACTTGCGCACGACCGGCGCCTCGATCGTCGAGGACGCCGAACGGACGAATTCACCGAGTTCTTGGAGCTTGGCCATGACGACCTTGCTCTCCACGCCGAACTCCTTGGCGAGTTCGTATACCCGGACCTTAGCCACTTCGCTCCTTTTAGGTCCGGGTTACCGCCGGACCGTCGCTACTTCATGGGCGTACTCATCGCGTACTCATCGAGTGCTCATCGCAATCTCGACCTACTTCCAACTCGCGAGGTACCTGACCGCACGGGGACCCGTGCCGTTCATTTCTTACGGTGTCACCCGCTCGACGAACCGCTGTACCGCGGTCGGGTCGAACGGCCCCTTGGCCTTGAAGGCCCGGGGGAATGCCCGGCGGCGAACCGCCAGGTCCAGACAGTCGGGGACGGGATGCACGTACGCACCCCGGCCGGGCAGCGTACCGCGAGGATCGGGGACGCAGGCGTCCCCGTCCGCGACGATGCGCAGCAACTCGTTCTTGGCCGCCCGCTCCCGGCATCCCACACAGGTTCGCTCAGGGCAAGCGCGGGCGTGCGTCCGGCCAGACACGGTTAAGTCTACCTCCCCGCACCGACCTCACCCCTTTGGGGCAAAAATCGAACGTACGTTGTCGTGATCTCAGCGACGTGCCGAGGGGATCTATTCCCCCCGGCGCCGCTCAGGGCCCGTCAGCGCCGGTCCGAGCGCTCCCGGGCCCGCTCGGCCCGCTCGCGGTCGGCGACGTCGCGCTCGGCGTCCGTCTCGGTGTCCGGGCGGATGTCGATGCGCCAGCCGGTGAGCCGGGCGGCCAGGCGGGCGTTCTGCCCCTCCTTGCCGATCGCCAGGGAGAGCTGGTAGTCCGGCACGGTCACCCGGGCGGAGCGGGCACCAAGGTCAACGACCTCGACCTCGCTCACCCGTGCGGGTGAGAGCGCGTTGGCGACCATCTCCGCCGGGTCGTCCGACCAGTCCACGATGTCGATCTTCTCGCCGTGCAGCTCGGCCATGACATTGCGCACACGTCCGCCCATCGGGCCGATGCAGGCGCCCTTGGCGTTGAGCCCCGAACGGGTCGAGCGGACCGCGATCTTGGTGCGGTGACCGGCCTCGCGGGCGATCGCGCAGATCTCGACGGAACCGTCCGCGATCTCCGGGACCTCCAGCGCGAAGAGCTTCTTCACCAGGTTGGGGTGGGTCCGCGACAGCGTGACCGAGGGGCCACGCACACCCTTGGCGACGCGCACCACGTACGTACGCAGTCGCAGGCCGTGGGTGTACTCCTCGCCGGGCACCTGCTCCTGCACCGGCAGGATGGCCTCCAGCTTGCCGATGTCGACCAGGACGTTCTTCGGGTCCTTGCCCTGCTGGACGACGCCGGTGACGACATCGCCCTCGTGGCCCGCGTACTCGCCGAACGTGCGGTCGTCCTCGGCGTCGCGCAGACGCTGGAGGATGACCTGCTTGGCGGTGGTGGCGGCGATCCGGCCGAAGCCCGACGGGGTGTCGTCGAACTCCTTGGGCTCCTGCCCCTCCTCCAGGTCGGCCGGGTCCTCCTTGGCCCACACCGTCACATGGCCGCGCTCGTCCAGCTCGACACGCGCCCGGCGGTGGCTGCCGTCGGTGCGGTGGTACGCGATGAGGAGGGCCGACTCGATCGCCTCGACGAGGACGTCGAACGGGATCTCCTTGTCCTGCGCCAAGCCCTTCAGCAGCTTCACGTCGATGTCCACGGCTACGCCTCCTCTTCCTTCTTGTCCTTGCGGTTGAATTCCAGCTCCACGCGGGCCTTGGCGATCTCGTCGAAGGCGATCCGGCGGGCGGTGGGCTTGCGGCCCTTGACGCCCGGCACCTCCAGGTCGAGACCGTCCTCGTCCACCGCGAGGATGCGGGCCACCAGTTCGCCGCCCTCGCGCAGGGTCAGCCCGGCGAGGCGCCCGGTGGCGCGTACGTAGTGGCGGTGCTCCGAGAGCGGGCGGTCGGCGCCGGGTGAACTGACCTCCAGGACGTATTCGTCCTCGCCCATCACATCGGTCTCGTCCAGCTTCGCGGAGATCGCGCGGCTCAGCTCAGCGCAGGTGTCCAGCTCGACACCCTCATCGGAATCCACGACGATCCGCAGCACTCTGCGGCGGCCTGCCCGGGAGACTTCGATCTCTTCCAGCTCCAGCTGCTCGGCGCTGACGAGCGGTTCGACCAGCCCGCGCAGCCTCTCGCTCTGGGTGGTGCTCATCCGGGTGACTCCTCGGCCGCGTGTGCTGTTGTGGGGATCTCGCGTGTCTGGTCAAAGGGTATCCGGTCGCAAGGGGTGTTGCTGTCCGCCGGTCCCCCGAGCGCGGGTACGCTCACAGGCGGTGATCACTTCCGGACAGATCCAGTCAAGACAGGTCCAGCCCGAAGGAGAGCAAGTGCGGCGTACGGGGACGACGCGCAGGGGCGCGCTCGCGGCGACGGGCGCGCTGGCCGCCGGGGCGGTGCTGTCCGGCTGCGGAAGCGACGACGACACGGGCGCGGGCACCAAGGGCTCCGCGCACGGCGGCACGCGGACCGCCGCCGACGGGACGTCCTCGGTGCGCGCGGAGAAGGCGCTGCGCACCAGCGCCACCCGCACCACGGCGGCCCTGCTCGCCGGTTACGAGCACACGCTGCGGGCCCACCCGACGACCGCCACGGCCCTCACCCCCCTGCGCGACGCGGTCCGCGCCCATCTCACGGCGCTCTCCCCGGAGAAGACCCCGGCGCTCGGCACGGCCCGTTCCCGCGCCACCGGCCCCGCCGCCGCGGTCAGGGAACTGGCGGCGGCCGAGCGCTCCGCCGCGGACGCCTGCACCGCGCTGCTCATGGAGGCGCCCGGGGAGCTGGCCCGGCTGCTGGCCTCGGTCGCCGCCGCCTGCGCGGCGCACGCCTACCTGCTGACCGAACTGGCCAAGGAGACCCCGGCATGAGCGACGGCAAGAGCGACGGCCCGCTGGAAGCGGCCCAGGCGGCACTGGCCGCCGAGCACGCCGCCGTCTACGGCTACGGGGTCGCGGGCGGCCGGGTCGCGGCGGATCGCCGGGCGGAGGCCACCGCCGCGTTCCACGCCCACCGCGCCCGCCGCGACGCCCTGGTGCGCACGGTCCGGGACCTGGGCGGTGAGCCGGTGGCCTCGGACGCCGCGTACGCTCTGCCGTTCGCGGTGCCGGACGCGGCGGCGGCGGTCCGGCTCGCCGCGGTGATCGAGGACCGCGTCGGGTACGTCTACTCCGACCTGGTCCGGGCCGCCGACGGATCGCTGCGGCGCAGCGCGGCGGACGCGTTGCGGGAGGCCGCGGTACGCGCGGCGCGCTGGCGCGGCGGCGGCGTACCCTTTCCCGGGCTCGCGGAGCGGGCCGGGGCGAAGGCCGGGACGGACGCGAAGGCCGGAGCCGGTGCCC
The DNA here is from genome assembly GCF_052542855.1 of Streptomyces sp. SAS_281. Taxonomy (NCBI): domain Bacteria; kingdom Bacillati; phylum Actinomycetota; class Actinomycetes; order Kitasatosporales; family Streptomycetaceae; genus Streptomyces; species Streptomyces sp. SAS_281. Next base: position 9,898 of record NZ_JBMNDO010000051.1, on the reverse strand, counting down.
GGCGCTGACACGGGCGCACGGGAGAAGGCGTGAAAGGGAACACGGCACGTATGGGTTTTGAACCGCCGCAGCGTCTGGTGCGAGCGCTCGGGGAGTCGTACGGGGATACGGCCGCCGGGGACTGGCTCGCGGGGCTTCCCGCACTGACCGAGCAGGCGCTGGCCGCGACCGGCCGCGCCCCGGTCGTGGAACGGGTGGCGGCCCCCGGCGGGCGCAGCAGCCTGGTTCTGCTGGTCCGGGGGGCCGACTCCACCCCGGCCGCCCTGAAGCTGGCCCCGTCCGGTGCCGCGCCGGAGCTCGAACAGGCGGCGCTGGCGCACTGGAACGGCTGGGGCGCGGTGCGGCTGCTCGACCCCGCGGACGGCGGACGGCCCGTGGCGGGCGCGCTGCTCCTGGAGCGGCTGCACCCCGAGATGTCGCTGCGCTCGCTGCCGGAGGCGAAGGCGCTCCTGGAGGCGGCCGGGACGGTGCGCCGGCTGTGGGTCGACCCGCCGGCCGGGCACGGCTTCGAGACGGTGACCGAGCGGACCGGGCGGCGGGTGGAGGCCATGCGTGCCGCCGCCGCGTCCGATCCCGCGCTCGAACCGCTGGTCACCGCCGCGCTGGCGACCCGCGACGAGCTGGTCGCCGGCTCCCCCGAGACGCTGCTGCTGCACGGCAACTTCCGGCAGAGCAAGGTGCTCGCGGGTGAACGGGCGCCCTGGCTGACCGTCGGCCCCGAGCCGCTGGTAGGTGAGCGGGCCTATGACCTGGCGCGGCTGGTCCGGGACCGGGTGGAGGACCTGATCGCGTCGCCCGCGGGGGCGACGACGGCCCGGCGCAGGGTCAAGAAGCTCGCGGACTCGCTGGACGTGGACCAGGAGCGGCTGCACGGCTGGACGCTGTTCCGTGCCGTGGAGTCGGGCACCCGGGCACTGGCGGCCGGGCGCCGCCAGGAGGGCGAAGTGACCCTCGAGTTCGCCGGCTGGCTGTAGACGAACGTCGGGGCCCCGCACGGAAGTTACCGTGCGGGCCCCCTACGTGTGCGGAGGTCAGTCCTGCTGCTCGGAGAGGCGGGCGATGGCCTCCTCGACCGTCAGCTCCTCGCGCTCGCCGGTGCGGCGGTCCTTCAGCTCCAGGACGCCTTCGGCCGAGCGGCGGCCGGCGACCAGGATCTTCGGGACGCCGATCAGCTCGGAGTCGGTGAACTTGACGCCGGGCGAGACGCCGGCGCGGTCGTCCACCAGGACGCGCAGTCCGGCGGCGGCCAGCTTGTCGGAGACCTCCAGGGCCAGTTCGGTCTGGAGCGCCTTGCCGGCGGCGACGACGTGGACGTCGGCCGGGGCGACCTCGCGGGGCCAGCACAGGCCCTTGTCGTCGGCGGTCTGCTCGGCGAGGGCGGCCACGGCGCGGGAGACGCCGATGCCGTACGAGCCCATCGTGACGCGGACGGGCTTGCCCTGCTGGCCGAGCACGTCGAGCGCGAAGATGTCGGCGTACTTGCGGCCGAGCTGGAAGATGTGGCCGATCTCGATGGCGCGGTCGACCTGGAGGCCGGTGCCGCACTTGGGGCAGGGGTCGCCCGCCTCGACCACGACGACGTCGAGGTAGTCGTCCACCTCGAAGTCGCGGCCCGCGACGACGTTCTTCGCGTGCTTGCCGTCCTTGTTGGCGCCGGTGATCCAGGCGGTGCCGGCGGCGACGCGGGGGTCGGCGATGTAGCGGACCTTCTCCAGGCCCTGGGGGCCGACGTAGCCGCGTACGAGGTCGGGGCGGCCCACGAAGTCCTCGGCGGTGACCAGCTCGACCACGGCCGGGGCCAGGTGCTCGCCCAGCTTGCCGAGGTCCACCTCGCGGTCGCCGGGGACGCCCACGGCGACGATCTCACCGTCGACCTTGACCAGCAGGTTCTTCAGCGTGGCGGAGGCCGGGACGCCGAGGTGGGCGGCCAGGGTCTCGATGGTCGGGGTGTCGGGGGTGTCCAGCTCCTCGACGGGGCCGGTGCCCGAGGCGTCGCCGGGGGTGGCGTTGAAGGTGACGGCCTCGGTGTTGGCCGCGTAGTCGCAGTTCGGGCAGTCCACGAAGGTGTCCTCGCCGGCGGGTGCCGGGGCCAGGAACTCCTCGGAGGCGGAGCCGCCCATGGCGCCGGACACGGCGGAGACGATGCGGTGGTCCAGGCCGAGCCGCTCGAAGATGCGGATGTAGGCGCCGCGGTGCAGCTGGTACGCCTCGACCAGGCCCTCGTCGGTGGTGTCGAAGGAGTACGAGTCCTTCATCTGGAACTCGCGGCCGCGCAGCACTCCGGCCCGGGGGCGGGCCTCGTCGCGGTACTTGGTCTGGATCTGGTACAGGATGACCGGCAGGTCCTTGTAGGACGAGCACATGTCCTTGACGACCTGGGTGAAGATCTCCTCGTGCGTGGGGCCGAGGAGGTAGTCGGAGCCCTTGCGGTCCTGGAGCCGGAACAGCAGGTCGCCGTACTCGTCGTACCGGCCGCTCGCCTCGTAGGGCTCCTTGGGCAGCAGCGCGGGGAGCAGGACCTCCTGGCCGCCGATGGCGTCCATCTCCTCGCGGACGACGCGGGTGATGTTCTCCAAGACCTTCTTGCCGAGCGGCAGCCAGGACCAGATTCCGGCGGCGGTGCGTCGTACGTAGCCGGCTCGGACGAGGAGCTTGTGGTTGAGCGTCTCGGCGTCCGCCGGGTCGTCGCGCAGTGTCTTGATCATCAATCGGGACATGCGCTGGACCTGGGCCATGGTGAACTCCTGCTCGGAAGGGTGATGGGCCCGAGGTTAGCGGGGCGGCCCGTGCGGGCGGAAATCCATTCAGCGCGCGCGGCGCAGGGGCAGGGGCGCTCCCATGACCGCGTACGGCCTGGGAGCGCTGGGGAAGACCACCTGGCGGGCCAGGTCCTGGTAGCCGAGGGAGCGGTAGAGGCCGCGGGCCGGGCTGTCGGTGTCGATCGCGGAGAGGATCGAGCGGGGCTGGGCGACGGCGTCGGTGATGGTGGTGATCAGGGTGCGGCCGACGCCGCGGTTCTGGAAGTCCGGGTGGACGTGGAGCTCGGTGATCACGAAGGCGTCGTCCAGCCAGTGGGCGCTGCCGGTGGCACGGAGGTAGGGCTCGACCACGGTGGACCACCAGTGGCCGCGGTCGTTGGGCATGCCGTAGACGAAGCCGACGAGCCGGCCCCCGGGTGTCAGGGCGCCGAGCGCGCGGGCGTGCGGGTGGTCGAGGTGCCGGAGCACGATGTGCCGGCGGACCTCGACCTCGCCGGCGCTCAGGCCGAAGGCGACGGCCTGGACGGCCAGTGCCTCGTCGACACGGGCCGCGAGGTCGATCGGCCCGACCCGGACGCCGGTGGTGCGGGGGCCGCCCCCGGAATCTGCTGCCATGGGCCGACCCTACTGGCCGGGCCGCCCGGGGTCTTTCGTTTGGATCAGGCCGGATCAGGCAGGGGGCGTGGTGCGCGTGGCTGCGAGGCGGAGGCCGGCGGCGACGCCGGAGGGGGCACCTCCCTGCTCGGGCGAAGCCGGGAGCTCGGGGGGAACGCGTGCCACGCCCCGCGAGCCCGGCGTGATCCGGACGAAAGGCCCCCTGGGCGGGGGCCGGTCAGAAGAGCACGCTCATGAAGGCGCCGGTCTCCCGGAAGCCGATGCGGCGGTACGCCTTGCGCGCGGGGGTGTTGTAGTCGTTCACGTACAGGCTGACGACCGGGGCGACGTCGGCCAGCGCGTACCGCAGCACGGCGGCCATGCCGGTCTCGGAGAGGCCGCGGCCGCGGTATTCGGGGGCGACCCACACGCCCTGGATCTGGCACGCCTGGGGGGTGGTGGCGCCGATCTCCGCCTTGAAGACGACCTTGCCGTCGTCGATCCGGGCGAAGGAGCGGCCGGCGCCGATGAGTTCGGCGACGCGGGCCTGGTAGAGGAGTCCGCCGTCGCCGGCGAGCGGGGAGACGCCGACCTCCTCGGTGAACATGTCCACGCAGGCGGGCATGAGGATGTCCATCTCGTCCTTGCGGACGCGGCGGACCAGGGGGTCGGGTTCCACGTCGGCGGACGGGCTCTCGGTGACCATGAGGGGCTGGTTGGCCCGGACGTCGCGGGCGGGGCCCCAGCCCGGTTCGAGGAGGCGCCACAGCTCGGCGGTGGGCTCGGCCGGGCCGACGATCGAGGAGCAGCGCCGGCCGGCCCTGCGGGCGCGGTCGGCGAAGGCGCGGACGGCTTCGGGGCCGGCGCAGATGGGGACGAGGTTGGCGCCCGAGTAGCACAGGGAGCGGAGCCGGCCGTCGGCGTACCAGCCCCACATCTCGCCGCCGAGGCGCCAGGGGTCGAGTCCGGCGATCTGGACGCGGGACGTCACGAAGGCGTTGGCCACGGGCTCGCTCTCCAGGATGGCGAGCGCGGCACCGAGGTCGCTGGGTTCGAGGACCCGGGTAGTGGTGTGCGTCAACACGAGGGGGCCTCACCATGCGGTCTGCTGATTTCCGCACTGTAACCGAAGAGCCTGAGCGACGCCGCACGTGCCCGGGATCGGCTGTGCGCACCCGTCGTGGGGCCACGCGCGGCAGCGCCCCGCCGAGGGTTCCTCGTGGGGCGCTGCCGGGGGTTCCAGGGGGGGGGTCAGCTGATGGAGACCTCGGGCTCGCCGGAGGCGATGCCGTCCTTCTCCATCTGCTCGGCGATCTTCATGGCTTCCTCGATGAGGGTCTCCACGATCTTCGACTCGGGCACGGTCTTGATGACCTCGCCCTTGACGAAGATCTGGCCCTTGCCGTTGCCGGAGGCGACGCCGAGGTCGGCCTCGCGGGCCTCGCCGGGGCCGTTGACGACGCAGCCCATGACGGCGACGCGCAGCGGGACCTCCATGCCCTCCAGACCGGCGCTGACCTGGTCGGCGAGCTTGTAGACGTCGACCTGGGCGCGGCCGCAGGAGGGGCAGGAGACGATCTCCAGGCGGCGCTGGCGCAGGTTCAGCGACTCCAGGATCTGGATGCCGACCTTGACCTCCTCGGCGGGCGGCGCGGAGAGCGAGACGCGGATGGTGTCGCCGATGCCCTCGCTGAGCAGGGCGCCGAAGGCGACGGCCGACTTGATGGTGCCCTGGAAGGCGGGGCCGGCCTCGGTGACGCCGAGGTGCAGCGGGTAGTCGCACTGGGCGGCGAGCTGGCGGTAGGCGTTCACCATCACGACCGGGTCGTTGTGCTTGACCGAGATCTTGATGTCGCGGAAGTCGTGCTCCTCGAAGAGGGACGCCTCCCAGAGCGCGGACTCGACCAGCGCCTCGGGGGTGGCCTTGCCGTACTTCTTCAGCAGCCGGGCGTCCAGCGAGCCCGCGTTGACGCCGATCCGGATCGGCGTGCCGGCGTCCTTCGCGGCGCGCGCGATCTCCTTGACCTTGTCGTCGAACTGCTTGATGTTGCCCGGGTTCACGCGCACCGCCGCGCAGCCGGCGTCGATCGCGGCGAAGACGTACTTCGGCTGGAAGTGGATGTCCGCGATCACCGGGATCTGCGACTTGGACGCGATGGTCTTCAGGGCGTCCGCGTCGTCCTGCGTGGGGCAGGCCACACGCACGATCTGGCAGCCGGAGGCGGTGAGTTCGGCGATCTGCTGAAGCGTCGCGCCGATGTCCGACGTACGGGTCGTCGTCATCGACTGCACCGAGACGGGGGCGTCCCCGCCGACCGCAACCGATCCGACCTGGATCTTCCGGCTGGCCCGCCGTTCGGCGAGCTTGGTCGGAACGGCGGGCATTCCGAGAGAAATCGCAGTCATGCGCTGAGCATCCCCAAGGTGTGGATCGAGGTCCCGGTATCGGCGGGCTCCGGCCTTCGAGGTTACGTCACCGGGGGCGGCCGGGAGCACACCGCGTCCGGCCCCGTACGGAATGTCGGCCCGCCGGACGCACCCCGCACACCGCCGGCCACTCGCGGTGCACCGGGCGCGTCCGGCGTGCCCGGGTCAGGTGATCTTGACCGGGTTGACCACGTCGGCGACGAGGACGAGCAGGGTGAAGCAGATGAAGACCCCGGCGACCACGTAGGCGACGGGCATCAGCTTGGCGACGTCGAACGGGCCGGGGTCGGGGCGCTTGAAGATCCGGGCCGTGTTCCGGCGCAGCGCCTCCCACAGGGCCCCCGCGATGTGGCCGCCGTCGAGCGGGAGCAGCGGCAGCATGTTGAAGAGGAACAGCGAGAGGTTGAAGCCGGCCAGCAGGAACAGCATCATCGCGATCTGGTTCTCCGCCGGGACGTCCAGCGTCATCACCTCGCCGCCGATGCGCGCCGCGCCGACGACGCCGACCGGGGAGTCCGCCGCTCGCTCGCCGTCGCCGAAGGCGGCGTCCCACAGGGCGGGGATCTTGGAGGGAAGGGCGATGATCGACTCGACGCCGTTCTCCACCATGTCGCCCATGCGGACGACCGAGTCACCGAAGGAGAGCGGGAGGATCTTCGTCTGGGCGGCGAAGCCGAGGTAGCCGGCCGTGACGAATTCGCCGGCGACCGCCTCGCCGTGCGAGTCCTTCTTGGCGACGGCGTTCTTCAGGAGGACCGCGTGCAGGTCCTTCTCCTGTCCGTCGCGTTCCACCGTGATGGTGGCGGGGCCGATGGTGTCGCGGATGCGGTCGGAGAGGGCATCCCAGGAGTCCATCCGCTCGCCGTCGAAGGCGACGATCCGGTCGCCCTTCTTCAGCCCGGCGGCCTGCGCGGGCGAGACGGCGTCGGACTTCTCGCAGGTCTCGCGCTTCGCGCTCTGCGGAATGACGCACTTCTGGACGCCCGCGACCTCGGTGGTGTTGGTCTGGAAGCCGAAGGACATGGCGACGCCGAGGAAGATCGCGACGGCCAGCACGAGGTTCATGAAGGGGCCGGCGAACATCACGATGACGCGCTTCCACGGCTTGCGGGTGTAGAAGAGGCGGTCCTCGTCGCCCGGCTGCAGCTCCTCGAAGGAGGCGGATCTGGCGTCCTCGATCATGCCGCGCCAGGGCGAGGTGGAGCGGGCCTCCAGCTTCCCGTCGGGGCCGGGCGGGAACATCCCGATCATCCGGATGTAGCCGCCGGCCGGGATGGCCTTGATGCCGTACTCCGTGTCGCCCTTCTTGCGGGACCAGATGGTGGGCCCGAAGCCGACCATGTACTGGGGGACGCGGATGCCGAAGAGCTTGGCGGTGGAGAGGTGTCCCAGTTCGTGCCAGGCGATGGAGAAGAGCAGACCGAACGCGAAGACGGCGATGCCGAGAATCGTCAGCAGGATCGTCGTCATGCTCATGCGCGTGCCTCCGCAATGGCCTTGGCCGAGAGTTCCCGGGCCCGGGTCCGCGCCCAGGTCTCCGCTTCCAGTACGTCCGCGACGGTGAGAGAAGTTCCCGAGGCGGGCGTTCCGTGTTCGCCCACCACCGCGGTGACCGTGTCCATGATGCCGTTGAAGGGCAGCTTCCCGGACAGGAACGCGTCGACGCACTCCTCGTTGGCCGCGTTGAAGACGGCGGGCGCGGTGCCGCCCAGCCCGCCGACGTGCCGGGCGAGGCCGACGGAGGGGAAGGCTTCGGTGTCCAGCGGGAAGAACTCCCAGGTGGACGCCTTCGTCCAGTCGAAGGCGGGCGCCGCGTCGGGGACGCGCAGCGGCCAGCCGAGGCCGATGGCGATCGGGCCGCACATGTCGGGCGGGGTGGCCTGGGCGAGCGTGGATCCGTCGGTGAACTCGACCATGGAGTGCACGTACGACTGCGGGTGGACGACGACCTCGATGCGGTCGAAGGGGATGTCGTAGAGCAGGTGCGCCTCGATGACTTCGAGGCCCTTGTTGACGAGGGTGGCCGAGTTCACGGTGATGACCGGACCCATCGCCCAGGTCGGGTGCGCCAGGGCCTGCTCCGGGGTGACCTCGGCCAGCTCGCTCCTGGTCCGGCCGCGGAAGGGGCCGCCGGACGCGGTGACGACGAGCCTGCGCACATCGGCGCGGGTGCCGCCGGCGAGCGCCTGGAAGAGCGCGGCGTGCTCCGAGTCGACGGGGATGATCTGCCCCGGGGCGGCCAGCGCCTTGACCAGGGGGCCGCCGACGATCAGGGACTCCTTGTTGGCGAGCGCCAAGGTGCGGCCCGCCTTCAGGGCGGCCAGGGTGGGGGCGAGGCCGATGGAGCCGGTGATCCCGTTGAGCACGGTGTGGCAGTCGCTCGCGGCCAGCTCCGTCGCCGCGTCGGGTCCGGCGAGGATCTCGGGGAGCGGCTCGCCTGCCCCGTACTCCTGGCGCAGCGCCTCGCGCAGGGCGGGTACGGCCTCGGGCGAGGCGACGCCGACCGTGCGCACCTTCAGCAGGCGGGCCTGCTCGGCGAGGAGGGCGACCCGGCCGCCGGCCGCGGACAGCGCGGTGACGCGGAAGAGGTCGGGGTTGCGCAGCACCAGGTCGATGGCCTGGGTGCCGATGGACCCGGTGGAGCCGAGGATGACGAGATCCCGGCGTCCTTCCACGGCGTCGAAGACGAGGTGCGGGTCGGCGAGAGGGGCAGGGCTGTCGGTCATGCGCCCCATTGTCGCCGCTCCCTCTGTGTGCGGGGACAGGGTGTCCCGGGTTGCCCCGTCCGTGTCCTCCGTCCCCGCGTCGCCCCTCAGCGGGTGGCGGCGGCGAACGCCTCGTGGAAGCCGGGGAACGTCTTGCGCACGCAGCCGGGGTCGTCGTAGGTGATGCCGGGGGTGCGCAGGCCGGCGACGGCGAACGACATGACGATGCGGTGGTCGCCGTGGGTCTCGATCTCGACGGGCCTGGGCGTGCCCGGCCGGATCTCGATCCAGTCGGGGCCCGTGGTGACCGTGATGCCCATGCGCCGCAGGTTGTCCGCGCACGCCTCCAGCCGGTCGCACTCCTTCACGCGGGTGTTGCCCACGTCCTCGATGCGTACCGGCCCCGAGGCGAAGGGGGCGATCGCGGCGAGCGTGGGCATGGTGTCGGAGATGTCGCGCATGTTGACGGTGAGGCCGCTCAGGGTGCCGGTCGAGCGGACCGTGGTGGCGCCGTCCTTCGTGGTCACGTCGGCGCCCATGCGGCGCAGGACGTCGGTGAACCGCAGGTCTCCCTGGAGGGCGCCCTCGCCGAGTCCGGGGACGGTGATCTCGCGGCCGGTGAGGGCGGCGGCGGCGAAGAAGTAGCTCGCGGTGGAGGCGTCGGGTTCGACGGCGTAGGTGGTGGCGCGGTAGCCGCCGGGCTCCACGGTGAAGACGGCGCCGTCGGGGCCGCTCCGGGTGACCCGGGCGCCGAAGGAGCGCATCATCGCGAGGGTGATCTCGATGTAGGGAGCCGAGACGAGGTCGGTGACGGTGATCCGCAGCCCGGTCGCGGTGAGCGGGCCGAGCATCAGCAGGGCGGTGAGGTACTGGCTGGACTGCCCGGCGTCCAGGGTGACTTCGCCGCCCTCGATGCCCGCGGCCTCGATGCGCAGCGGGTGGTGGCCCTCGGCCTCCTCGTGGCGCAGGTCGACGCCGAGGGTGCGCAGGGCCTCGGTGAGCGGGGCCAGGGGGCGGCGGCGCATCTGCGCGGAGGCGTCGAACCGGTAGCTGCCGCGGGCGCCGGCCGCCGCGAGGGTGGGCAGGAAGCGGGCGGTGGTGGCCCCGTCACGGCAGTAGACGTCGGCCTCGGTGGCGGCGGGCCCGGCGGGGCGGCCGGTGATGTGCCAGGCGTCCGCCTCCTGCTCGACCTCGTAGCCGAGCGCGGTCAGCCCGGCCGCGAACCCCTCGGTGTCGTCGGAGCTCAGCGGGCGTACGAGCGTGCTGCGGCCGTTCGCGGCGGCGGCCAGGAAGAGGGCGCGCGCGGTGACGGACTTGGAACCGGGGACATGGATGACGGTCACGGGCGTCCATCCTGCCGTGGACCGGGACGTGCGGCGGGGGGGGGGGGGGGGGGGGGGGGGGGGGGGGGGG